>JAGNIJ010000003.1 GCA_018001225.1 Kiritimatiellia bacterium
TCCGGCGCGAGCGGCGCAGGACGGCCGCGATCCGGGCCAGCAGTTCGCGCACGCCGAAGGGCTTGGTGATGTAGTCATCCGCGCCCAGTTCGAGCCCGACGACCTTGTCGATCTCCTCGCCCTTGGCCGTGAGCATAACGACGGGCACGGCGGCATTCGTTTTGCGAATCTCGCGGCATACGTTGTAGCCGTTGACGCCGGGCATCATGACGTCGAGGAGCACGAGGTCGAACGCCTCGCGCCCGAACCGCTCCAGCGCGGCCCGGCCGTCGCGCGCGACGACCGCCGCGTAGCCCTCGCTCTCCAGCGCGTCCTCGAGCCCGCGCGCGATCGCGGTATCGTCATCGGCCACCAGGATCCTTACCCTCTTCATGCCCCCGCCCCTTCCCGCGGGACCGCGAGATCGAAGACAGCGCCGCCGCCCTCCCGCGGCTCGAAGCGCACGTCGCCCCCGAGATCCCGCATCATCCGCCGCGCGATGCTCAAGCCCAGCCCGCAGCCCGGCTGCTTCGCCGACAGCGCGTCGTCCACCCGGTAGAACTGCTCAAAGAGCCGCGCCCGGTGCGCGGCCGGTATTCCCGGCCCGCGATCCATGAAACGTGCGCGGCAGGCCTTTTCATCCCCGCTGAACTCCACCCGGAGTTCGCCGCCGGCGGCCGCGTACTTGGCCGCGTTGTCGAGGATGTTCAGCACGGCCTGCGTCACCGCGTCGCGGTCGGCGAGCGCCGGACACGGCGCGTCCGAAGGCGCGATCTCGACCCGCAAGCCGGCCTCCTGCAGGCGGGCGCGCTGCGCTTCGACGGCCTCGCCGACCGCCTCGCAGAGATCGACCGGTTCCGGCCGGTACGCGCGGCGGCGCTGCTCCAGCCGGCTGAAATCGAGGACATTGTTCACGAGCCGGGTCAGCCGCTGGCTCTGGTCCACGATCACCTTCAGGTACTCGCCCCGTTTCGCCTCGTCCTTCACGCGGCCCTCGGCGAGCATCTCGGCGTACATCCGGATCGAGGTCAGCGGCGTCTTGAGCTCGTGCGAGACGTTCGAGACAAACGACGTTTTCCGGGCGGCGTCCCGCCAGTGCCGGTGCGCCTGCCACAGCAGCAGCGACCCTCCGAGAACGATCGCCATGACAAAGAGTCCGACCTGGAGGCCCGTCAGCAGCAGGAACGTCCCGCGCGCCGCGCCGGCCGGCCCGCCGGAAGCGTACGCGCCAACCTGCCAGTGCGGCAGGACCGCGCCCACCGGCACGGTGACGACCGGGACCGCGCCCGTCGCGAGCGCGCCCGACTGGAACACGACGCGTCCATCCCCGTCGAGCAGCGCATAGGGCTCCGTGCCCCCGGCGAACGAAGGCGCGAGGCGCGAGAGCACGGCGGCCATCTCCAGTTCCACGCCGTACCGCGCGCCGTCCGCGGGATCGATCGCCCAGCCCAGCAACTGGACCTGGTTGTCGGCGTACCAGGGCAGCCAGCCGGTTTCCTTCCCGGCCACATCTGAAGCCGACAACGACTTCTGGGCGACGGCCAGGCGGCTGAATTCCTGGCGCGCGGAAGTATAGGCCGCCGGCTGTTCCGCCGCCGGCGGCGCCCAGGCCGCGCGGCCGGAGAACAGGGCCTCGTACCGGCGGAGGAAGCGCTCCTGCTCGCCGGTCAACGGCTCGCCGGGCGGCGGATAGACCAGCGCACCGAGCCCGTCCAGCACGAAGGCGTTTCGGATCAACGGATTGTTCCGCTCCCACTCGGAGAGCGCCGCCACGCGATTCGCGGACGGGAGCGCGGCCAGGTTCTCGCCCAGCTTCTGCTCGAGTTCCTGGACCGACAGCGCGACCTCGTCCGCCAGGAACTGCGCGCGGCCCCGCGCCGCGGCCAACCCGGCGGACTCCAGCCGGCCGCGCTCGCGGAGGAGCAGGCGGAACGCGCCCGCCCCCACCGCCAGCGCGGAGACCAGCAGGATCAGCCAGTAGATAATGACCGCGGTCCGCTTCATTCGATCCGCCCACACTTCCGCCGCGCGCCCCGACGCCGCGTCGGGGCCGCGCGGCCGACCCTTTCAGTTATTGCTGCATCTGCTGGTTGCGCTGCTGGTAGCTATCGGTCCGATAGCGCTTCCGGTCGCTCTTGTCCATGCCTACCGCGTCCAGCTTGCTCGCCTCGCCGGACAGGGCCTCGGTTTCCGACAGCACCTCGACGCTGACGTCGTACGCGGCGCCCCTTTCCTTGAGCTCTTCGCTCTTCTTGCGCAGGTCATCGACGGCCTGCTGCCGCTCGCCGGCGTCCCACTGCTCGACGGCCCTGTCCTTGGCCACGGCGATCTCGTTGCGGATGTACTCCTCCTGCACGGCGATGTTGGCCGAGCGCCGCACGTCGTCCTCCCGGCGGCTGAACCGGGCCTCGACACGCGAACTGGAGGAGCGGTCCCGGTCGGTCAGCGCGCTGCGGTAGCGGCAGTCCGCGGAGGCGATCTCGAGGACCTGATCCTCGGCGCCGGCGGGCACCTCGACCTCGACGAGGGCGTACTTCTGCTGGCCGCCGTAGAGCTGGTTGAGCTGGATCTCCACGCCGTCGCGGGTCACGCGGCCGTCGCGGCCGATGATGCGGACGGGCCGCGCGCCGTTGAGGCAGCGGATCTTCAGCACCACGCTGCGCGCGACCACGCTCAAGACGTCGCCCAATTCCGCCGCGAAGATGCGGGGCAGGTCGCGGGAGTTCTCGACGAAGTACGTGTTGCCGTCGCTGTTCTGCGAGAGGCGGGTCATCAGGTCCTCGTTGTAGTCGGTCCCGACGCCCACGGTCGTCACGGAGATATTCTCCTTGAGCAGCGACGCCCCGAGCCGGCCCAGGTCGTCCGGCGAGCTGGGCCCGACGTTCGCGAGCCCGTCGGACAGCAGGATGATCCGGTGGACGTAACGCCCCTCGAGGTTCCGCCGGACCTCCGCCGCGCCCTGGCTGACGCCGGCGAACAAGGCGGTGTTTCCGCCCGGCTGGATCTCGCGGATGCGCGATTCCATCCACTCCGCGTTCCGGGCCTCCTGGGCCGGGATGACGGTTTCCACGCGGTCGTCGTAGATGACCAGCGAAAAGACGTCCCGCGGCCCGAGCCGGCGCAAGGCCTCGATGGCGGCCTCCTTGGCCTTCTCGATCTTCTCGCCGGACATGGAGCCCGACCGGTCCAGCACGATGGCCAGGTTCACGGGCGGGCGATCGCCGGCGCGTTCCAGCGGCGGAGCGTCCAGGGTCACTTTTACGATTGCCCGCTGGGGCGCGTCGGCGGGCAGAACCCCGCGGTCCAGTTCGATCCGGCACAGCACGTCGCGCGGTTCCGTCCGGGCGGCCCCCGCGACCGACGCCGCCGCCAGCGCCAGGCCGGCGGCCCACAGTATGATCTTCGACTTCATGGCCTATCTCCTATTGTTGGTTGTTCTCTCCGGTCCGGTCAAGAGCGCGCGCGGTCCCAACCTTTCCGCATACCATTGGACCCCCACCGCGCGGAAATGTCGTCACGGGCCTGCAAAACGTTTGTAAAAGAACTGTCACATCCGCGGACGTCCGCCCTAAATCCGCGCGTAAGGATGGCGTTCACTCGGGCATTCCCTGCGCACGCCGCTGTCTTTGCGGCTCGCGTGGACGCTCGCCCTCCAGAACGCTTTCTATACGATGCCGATATTTTTCTCGCCTGGAGGGCGAGCGTCCCGCGAGCCGCGACCGCCAAGGAGAACCTGCGCGGCATCGCATAGGGTCGGAGGTCCTTACGCGCGGATTTGGGCCCGCAGCGGCTTCTTGTGCCACGGCGGCGCGGGAGACTATAGTGAACCCGGACCATGAAACGGGGCATCCTCATCCTGGTGCTGCTGGCCGCGCTCGGGCTGTTCTGGGGCGCGGGCCGGATGAATCGGCCGCTGCGCGAGGAGCGGGCGCGGCATCGCCTGAATCCCTCCGATCCCGTCGGCGACGCGCCGCCGCTGATGACGTTCACCACGGTCGCGCTGGGCGGCTTCCGGGGCATCCTCGCCGACCTGCTGTGGCTGCGCGCCGCGCGGCTGCAGGAGGAGGGCCAGTACTTCGAGCTGGTCCAGCTCGCCACGTGGGTCACTCGCCTGGAGCCGCGATTCCCGCAGGCGTGGGCGTTCCACGCCTGGAACATGGCGTACAACATCAGCGTGCTGTTCACCGAGCCCGCCGACCGCTGGCGCTGGGTGCGCCACGGCATCAGCCTCCTGCGCGACGAGGGCTTGAAGTACAACCCCGGCGAGGCGCGGCTCTACCGCGAGCTGGGCTGGCTGTTCCAGCACAAGCTCGGCGCCGCCATGGACCAGACCCACCTCTACTACAAGGAGGCCTGGGCCCGCGAGATGGCCGCGCTGTTCGACGGCCCCGCCCCGGACTATGACCATCTGCGGCCCGAGGCCCGCCGGCGGATGACGGACGAGTACCGCCTCGACCCGGACCTGATGCGAAAGATCGAGGAGCAGTTCGGACCGCTGGACTGGCGCCTGCCCCAGGCCCACGCGGTCTACTGGGCCTGGCGCGGCCGGCCGTACGCCACGGGCTTCGAGCAGCAGGCCTGCAACCGCATGATCTACCAGTCCCTGCGCGACGCCTTCCTGCAGGGCCGTCTGGCGTATGACACGGACGAGGGCCTGCTCGTCCTGCTCCCCAACCTCGACGTCCTGCCCGGCCTGCTCCGCGCGCTCGACGAATTCATCGCCCTGCCCGCGTGGACGGCGGAAATGCGCGGCGTCCGCCGCTCCATCCTCGGGGATGCCGTGCTGATGTTTTTCACGCTGGACCGCGAGCCCGAGGCCCGCCGCTATTTTGAAGAGTGGAAGGCCGGCGCGCCGCCCGGGGAGCCCCCGCCGGGCTTCGAGGCCTTCGTGTTCGGCCATTACGCCGGCGAGATCGAAGGGTCGGCCCCGCCGGACTACGGCGCGCTGATCGAGCAGACCGTCTACCAGGGCCTGTACTGGCGGGCGCTCGGGTACGACGAGCGCGCGGCGGGCTACGATCACCTGGCGGCGCTCTGCCGGGCGAGGGCCGGAACCGAACTGCCGCCGCTGGACGACTACCGGCGGCGCGCACGAGAGCGGCTGCTGGGCGAATTGAAAAGCGAGCAGGCCAGGTCGAGGCTGGCGGAGTAGAAGGAGGAGGAGATGAAAACCGCGCTCGCGATCGTCTGCATCCTGTTCGGTGCGCTGGGCTGGATCGGCCAGGTCATCTCGGGTATGAACTACGGGCTGGCCCAGAGGCTGGGCCTCCAGGAGAAAAGCGAGGGCACCGATCCCCTCTTCCGAACGGCGGAGCGCAACGCCGCGCGCTGGGACGGCCTGGTGCTCTGGACGCTGATCCTCGCCGGGGTGCTGATGCTTTTCAACAGTCCCTGGTGGCCTCCCGCGGCGCTGGTGGCCGGGGGCATCTACCTGGACACCGCGGGCCGGGAAGTCGCCAAGCTCACGAGCCTGAAGCGGCACGGCGTCCGGGTCGGCAGCCCCGCGAACCAGCGGACCCAGCGCTTCTTCTTCACCCTCATGGCCGCCGTCGCCCTCGGGGTGCTGGTCTGCGCGCTACGGGCCATCGCCCTGGCGCTCTAACCGGGTGCCGGCCGGCTTCAACAGGACCATGGGTTTGAATTTCTCGCCGGGCGGGCCCCGCAGGTCCGGAACTTTTTCGACGCGCAGTTCGAACGCGCCGGAAAACTGGCGGTGAAATTCGTCCAGGAGCGCGCGCTCAACCTCCGCCGTAAAGGCCGCTCCCGCCACCACCCGCAGGCGGAAGCGCGTCGGGGTCTCCTGCGCCAACTGGTACTGCTCGATGCCGGGCTTCCCGTACACCGCCGCCCGCAAGACCACGCTGCTCAAATGCCGGCCGCCGGGCAGTTCGACGAGTTCGGTCACGCGGCCCGTCAGGCTCCGCAGCAGCGGCTGGGGCCTCCCGCAGGGGCACGGGCCGTCGGCCCACTCGGCCGTGTCGCCGAGCGCGTATCGGATGAGCGGGAACGCCCTCCGCCACAGCACGGTGCAGACCACACGCCCCGCGCGGGCGGGGCGGCCGGCCTCGTCGAGCAGTTCCACGATGACCCGGTCGCTATGGACGTGAAAACCGCATTGGTGCTCGCATTCCCAGGCGATCGGGCCCGTTTCGATCGCGCCGTACATGTCGGTGACGCGCGCCTTCAGCCGGCGCTCGGCGCGCGCGCGGACGGAGGGCCACAGCATGCTCGACGTGCTGAACACGCGGGGAACGTCGAGAAAGGAATCCGCGCGCTCCAACTCGGCCGTGATTTCGTCCAGCGTGCTGGCCCAGCAAACCAGGGCCCGCGGCCGGGCGGCGCGCAGCACCCGGATCTTCTCGCTGACCGGCTGCGTGACCGCCACGTGGACCCGCCGGAACAACCCAAGACGCTGGGCCAGGTAGCGGCGGGACGGGATGCGCGACGGCAGCGCGACTTTCGCCTGCCGTTGCCAGGGGCGGAACCCGGCGTCCAGGTAGGCCCGGGCCCAGAGGACGGCGTCGAGCCAGCGCTCCTGCGGCAGCGTCGGAATGTCCAGGGGTTCGCCCGTGGTGCCGTGGGTATTTCGCCGGGGGCAGTCCCGGAAGGAGAATGCATCGCTGAACAGCTCGGCGGCCCGGTCGCGCGCCGCGGATTTCTCCAGCAAGGGGAGCCGTTCCAGGTCCCCGGCCGCCCGGAAATCGCCCGGCCGGAGCTGCCGGCTGGTCATGACATCGCGGTAATAGGCCGAATGCCGGAAGGCGTAGTCCAGCA
The DNA here is from genome assembly GCA_018001225.1 of Kiritimatiellia bacterium. Lineage (NCBI taxonomy): Bacteria > Pseudomonadati > Kiritimatiellota > Kiritimatiellia > Kiritimatiellia bacterium. The sequence continues at coordinate 6,754 of JAGNIJ010000003.1, forward strand.
GTGCGCGAAGGCGGCGCGACTGGAGCCGGGTCAGCGCCCCCGGCGAGGCCGGGAAGCGCGACCAGGTCGTCAAGCCGGCCAGAAGCAGTTGAACGTGTGCGCCGGACCAGGCCATGTGCCGGAACTCCTAACCGACGCCAGCCTAGCATCCGCACGGCCCGGGCGCAAACCGGCGACGCTTAATGGCGCACCCGCACCTTGTAGAACCGCGGCGCGCTGTCCGGCGGCAAGCCGACGCCGATGGTCATGTCGCCCGCCGTGCCCGTGATGTTCGTGAAGCCCGGCAGCGGGGTCCATGCCGCGCCCACCATACCGGTAGCCGAGAAGACGCAGTACGTCCGGCCCGTCGCCCCCGGCCAGGCCAGCGTACCGGCGCCCGGCGCGGTCGCGGCTTCGGCGCAGAACAGCGACTCCTCGTCCGTCGGATCGGTCCCCGCGACGAATTCGGCCTCGTCCTCCGCCCCGTCGTCGTCGCTGTCCCGGTCGCCCGGCTCGCTCCCGAAATCGTATTCCTCTCGATTGCACAGGCCGTCCCCGTCGGCATCCGCGCTCGCGTCCGCGGCCGAGCGGTAGTTCAAGCCGCGCGCGTTTTCCCACGCGTCCGACATCCCGTCGCCGTCCGTGTCCGGCGTCGCGATGGCCTCCACGCCCCAGGCCAGCGTCTGGTCGTTGAACGTGAAGCGGTAGTGGCCGCTCAACGAGCCGCTGATGCTGATGTTGGCGGCGCCGCTCTCCCCGCCGCCGGCCATCGGCGGGCTGAACTGCGACTGGTCGCTGTCGCCCCAGTTGACCGCCCACCCGCCGTGGGCCGCGAACTTGAACTGGATGGCGCTCTCGCCGGAGAACGTGGTGTCGTAGCGCCACACGTGGTCCGCCACAAGACACATGTTCGAGGCCGCCGCGTTCCAGCTGTTGAACGTGCCGGGGACCGAAATGTAATTGTAATTGCCCGCCCGCGGATTCCAGACATGAGGATCCGTGCTGTTCCCGTACTCCTGGAGATTCGTGTAGCCGTCGTAGTCCGGGTCCTCCGCGGCGTCCGCGGCACGGTTCGGGTTCAAGTTGTGGGCGTTCTCCCAGGCGTCGGGCATCCCGTCCAGGTCCGCGTCCGGCGCGGGCGTCGGCTCGACGCGGAAGCCGCGGGTCAACTCGTTGAACGTGAACCGGTAGCGGCCGTCCAGCGTGCCGGCGATCGTGATATTGTCGGACTCCCAGTCGGCCATCCCGCTGAACGGCACGTTCGTGGCGAGTTGGTTGTACTCGCCCCAGTTCGTCGTCCACGAGCCGTTCGCGGCGAACTTGAAGGCGACGGCGGACTGGTTGGTCAGCACGAGGTCGGCCTGCCAGGTCCCGCCGCCGATCTTTCGCAGCGGGTGCGCCGTGGTGCTCCAGCCGTTGAATGTCCCCGGCACGGCGATGGAACTGTAGCTCGAAGCGGGCGCGTCAATCACCTGCGGGTCGAGACCGGCCCGGTACTCCTCGATGTTCGAGTAATTGTCGCCATCGGGATTCGAGCCCGCGTCGTCGGGATTCCCGGCGTCCAGTCCGTGGTCGGCCTCCCAGTTGTCCGCCATCGTATCGCCATCCGCGTCCACGCCCTGTGAGGTGATGCGCAGCGCCGGGTCGCCGTAGAGACTGAAGGTGTAGAAATTGTTCCACCAGTCGTCCATTTCCTGCTTCACCTCGGCCAGGGCGCGGCCATGGGTGGTCTCGTTGCTGACGACCTTGCGGAAGAAATCGTAGCCCATCGAGGCGTTCATGCCCTTGGCATCCGACGGGCTCCAGGAGCAGTAGTAGTACCACGACACGTTGCCGGCGGCGACGGACGCGATGCCGCCGTTGCGCAGCATGGAGTAGCTGATGTTCTGGTCGTCGGTCGGATCGCCACACAAACAGGAGACCATGAACACCGAGGCCGGATGGTCGTCGTCCAGCATCGGGCACTGGTCGCTCTCGTAGAGCGTCCCGCCGGCATTGACCACCGCGCCGCGCGACCACCCGTGGCCCCACCAGAGGACCATGCCGTAGTCGTGGTTCATCCAATGCCGGGCCGTGCTATTGTCGAGCAATTCCTCGTCCGAGGGGAAACTGGAGTCGTAGATGGGGTTGACGCTTCCCTGCTCGTAGAGCGTGTACCCGGTGTAGCCCTTCGAGGACAGGTAATTGGTCCGGGCGTACTCGCCGAGGTACGCGCCGTCGGTGTAGCTGTCCGACCAGCTCTCCGGCAGCAGCGCAGACCGGCGCCAGCCGGTGGAACCTTCCTGCTCGTACTTGATCGTCTTCCACACGATCCGGCGCAGCATCTCGCGCCAGGAGGGATCGGAAGTGTAGACCGGGATGCGGCCGACGTAGACCTCGGGCACCTTGTCCACGCCGCCCACCGCGCCCACGTCGTTGGTCTCGTTCCCGTAGAAGCCGTTGCCGTCGATGTCCCAGTTGCCGGTCAGGTCCGCGTAGAAACCGTCCACCGGGTACACGTAGGCCTGGTAGTGGCAGTTTTTCATAGGCAGGTCGCCCCAGTCCGGGGCGGGATTGCCGACCAGCAGGACGTACTCGATCTGCAGACCGACATAGTTGTTCTGCAGCCACTTGCGCATCCGGTCGGCTTTGCCGTCCGGGTACTGGCCGGTGACTTCATTCCAGCCGGTCGCGGTGGCGCTGCCGTCGAGCTTCGTCTCCGTGACCACGTGCACGGTGAAGCCCATGTCCTCTTTGTGCGAAGTCAGGCCGTAGAGGGTCGGGCTGGCCGTGTAGATCTCGTCCGTGGTCATGATGAGATACGTGTTGCCGGAAGAGGTCGCGGCCTTCGTTCGCGTCGCGTACCAGCCCCGCGCCTCGCCGTCGTTTTCCACCAGGGCCAGCGCGGCGGAGTCCAGCACCGTGTCGCCCAGCGCGGCGGATTGGATCGTCCGGCCGGGCGCGTAGAGGATTTCGAAGTCCACGCGCTCGACGATCCGCGCCGTGCCCGCGACCGGGTTGACGAGGACGGGCGAGAACGCCACCCGGACCATCTTCCACTTGCGCATCTGCGAGAAACCATCGATCGTGACGGGGGCTTCGGGATAAAACACGTCGCGGCCGTAGACCTCCTGGTCCCTGCCGTCCACGACATTCACGGCATCGCCCCACGACACCGGCGCATCGGGCTCGCCGGAAAAACGCAGCGGCGGGCCGGGCCGCACCGGCTGCGGCAAGGATTCGTCGCGATAATTGAGCTTGGTAATTACGATCGAAACGGACTCCGGGTCCGCGTCGGGCGGCAGCGCGTAGTACAGTGTCTTCCGCGGCAGTCGCGGGCGCGCCGGATCGCCGGCGACGCTCCATCCTTCGGCCACGATATCCGCCAAGCCGTCCGCGGCCGCCCGGATTGAAACCGCCGGCCCGGTCAGTCCGACAGGTAAAGAACCAGCCGCCGCGCTCCATGCCGCCAACACTCCAGCGCATAGAAGTGGAACAGATAGGCTTTTCAAGGATTACTCCTGAATCAAGTAAAACGCTTTACCTATTACCTGATTGCCTCCCTCTTGTATAGGGCAATTTCCGCATGCCCTTCCCCTGCGTCAACGGGGATGGTTGAACCACGATGCACGCACGCATCCCGGCAATCGCTTTGTCATCACTTTCGATCACGCGTCGCAACAGAATTGCACGTACAAACGGGATCGCTCGACTCGGAAAAAAATGAAATAAGTGTGTTCATCTCGAAATCGCACGGTTATCATCATAGCGGAGGGCGAGGAGCACCCTCTCATAACCACATGTAGGAGAAGTAAAAATGAATTCCGATTGTGTTTATCGCGCGCGTGCTCATGAAATATCGCGCCCAATCCGCGGCAAAAGCCTCTCCTTGGTTTGTTACCTGTTTTATATAAGCATGTTACTACGGACTGGTTCCAGCGCACTAGCGCAGGCGCCCACTGTGACCAACGTGGCCCCGCCGAACGGGTGGAATGCCGTACCCCGCGGCTCGAACGTGACGGCCCAGTTCAGCGCGCCGGTGGACGGGAGCACGGTGGATTCCACCAACACGTTCCTGCTCCACAGCAGCCAGGGCGGGTTCCGGCGCGGCGCGATGACCTTCAACGCCGCCACGAACCTCGCGAAGTTCAACCCGGTCGGCCAGTTCCGGCCGGGCGAGCACATCTTCGCCCAACTCACGGACGCGATCCTCAACGCCGGCCACACGGCCTCGCTGGTGCCGTACGGGTGGTCGTTCTATACCGACGTGGACGGGGGCGGCGGCGCCTTCCTGGCAAGCACCCAGAGCCTGGGCACCAACTGGAGCTATCACTCCGCCGTGGGCGACGTGAACAACGACGGGGACCTCGATGTGGTGTACGGACTGATCGGGATCGGAAACGTCCTGTGGTTGAACAACGGGGACGGGACGTTCACGGACAGCGGGCAGACGCCCGGGACCAATGCCTACGGACTCGCGCTGGGCGACCTGAACAACGACGGGTGGCTGGACCTGTTCATCGCCCCGTGGGCCGAACCGTGCCAGGTCTGGACGAACAACCGCGCCGGCATGCTGGCGGACAGCGGCCAGCGCCTCGGGCCGGACCGGACGAGCACGGACGTGGTGCTCGGAGACGTGGACGGCGACGGCGACCTCGACGCCTTTCAGCACATCTACTCGGCCTCCTCGGGGGGCGGCCCGAACAAGCTGTGGATCAATGACGGGAACGCAGTGTTCTCGGACAGCGGGCAGTCGCTGGGTTCGGACGGCGCGAACTGGGCCGTCTTCGGCGACGTCAACGCCGACGGCTGGCTCGACCTGCTCCAGGCCCGCTACAACGAAACCGCGACCGTCTGGACCAACGACCGGGCGGGCGGGCTGAAGGACAGCGGGCAGTCCGTCGGCCCCCTGAACATCAACGACCTGGAACTGGGCGATGTCAACGGGGACGGCTCCCTCGATGCCGTGATGGCGTACTCGGGCGGCTGCTTCATCTGGACGAACCGGGGCGACGGCGTGTTCTCCTCCGTCCCCACCAACGAGATCGCCGGCAACCGATTCGGCCTGGCCCTGGGCGACGTGGACGACGACGGCGATCTCGACATCTACCTGGCGGGCTTCCAGGCGGACGCCGTCCTGCTGAACGACGGAACCGGCGCGTTCAGGAGCAACGGCCAGGGCTTGGGGACAAACCTCAACTTCGACGCCGCCCTGGCCGACCTCGACGGGGACGGCGACGTGGACGCGGTCACGTGCGGCGAGGACGGACTCGCCGCGTGGTTCAACGTCTACCCGGACTTGCAGGTCCTCGGGACCAACGGCGAGGCCGTCGCCAGCGGCGAGGCGCCGTCGGAGGTCAAGGGCACGGATTTCGGATCGCTCCTCGCCGGCTGGGCGCGGACCAATACCTTCACGATCACCAATGCCGGGCCGGTGCACCTGGCGATCACCGGGGTGTCGACGGGCGGCGCCGGGGCGGCCCTGTTCCGGGTGGCCGGCGTGCCGGCGGCCGTGGCCCCGGGCACGGCTTCGAACTTCACGATCCGGTTCGGCCCGACGGGGCCCGGCGCAGCGGAGGCGACCATCTCGCTGGCCAACACCGGCACCAACCGGCCGTTCGAGATCAACGTGCAGGGCAACGGCGCGGCCCCGCGCGTCACCAACACCGTTCCGGCCAACGGGACCGCGGCCGTCGCGCCGAACGCCGACCTGGTCGCGGACTTCAATGACGCCATGCGCGGGACAACGATCACGTCGAACCGATTCCTCCTGTACGGGGAGCAGAGCGGGTTCCGGTACGGCGCGATCACCTTCAACGCCCAGACCAACCGGGCCACGCTGAATCCTTCGGCCGACTTCCGCGCCGGCGAGCGGGTCTTCGCGGAGCTGACCCTCGGCATCCTGAACGCCTCGGGCCTCGGGGAATTGACCCCCTACTCCTGGTCGTTCTTCGCCGCCGTGCAGGGCGGCAGCGGCGTGTTCGACGACAGCGGCCAGCGGCCCGGCACCAACGCGATCGGCGCGGCGTGGGGCGACGTGGACGGCGACGGCGACCTCGACGCATTCCTCGCGACGGGCGGGGCCGACGGCGACCAGGTCTGGACCAACGACGGCGCGGGCGTCCTGTACGACAGCGGCCAGCGGCTGGGCACGAACAACGGCGTGTCCGTCGCGCTGGGCGACGTGGACCGGGACGGCGACCTCGACGCCCTCGTGCTCAACGACGGGCAGCCCGCGCAGGTCTACACGAACCTGGGCGGCGTATTTTTCGACAGCGGGCAGGAACTTTCCTCCGGCCAGGGCCGCCGCGGGGCCCTGGTGGACGTCAACGGCGACGGGACGCTCGACGCCGTGATCAACCGCATGGGCACGGACAACACCCGGGTCTGGACCAATGACGGGGCGGGCGTATTCACGGACACCGGGCAGGCCATCGTCAACGGGCGCTGGATGGACGTCGGCGACGTGAACGGGGACGGGACCCTCGACCTGTGCACCGCGGCCTATGGCGGCTCGGGCCGCGTCTGGACCAACAATGGAACGGGATGGTTTGGCGACACCGGGCTGCGCCTGGGCGCGACCACGAACAAGACGTGGGCCGTGGCGCTGGGCGACCTGAACGGCGACCACGCGTTGGATATGTTTTGGGCATTGGATCGCCAGGGCTGCATGGTCTGGACCAACGACGGGGCCGGGCAGTTTTACGACACCGGCCAGGCGCTCGGCACCAACGACGCCCGCCACGTGGCGCTCGGCGACGTGGACGCGGACGGCGACCTCGACGCCTGGACCGCCAACTACGGCGGGCCGGACACGCTCTGGCTCAACGACGGGACCGGCCTGTTCACCGACAGCGGCCAGGAGCTCGGCATCGGCAACGGCGTCGCCGCGGCGTTCGGCGACGCGAACGGCGACGGGATCCCCGACGTCCTCGCGTCGAGGGAATCCGGGGCGAGTCTCCTGTGGCTCAACGGCGGACCGGCCATCGAGGTGCTGGGCACGAACGGCGCGCTCATCGCCAACGGCGAGGGCGCGTCGGCGGCCAAGGGCACCGTCTTCGCGGACCTGCTCATGAACCGCGCGGAGACGAACCTCCTCTCCCTCTCCAACCCCTCCGCCTTCGACCTGGTGATCTACGGCGCGACGACGGGTGGGACGGGCGCGGCGTCCTTCCTGCTCGAGGCCGTGCCGGAGCGCGTCGCGGCCGGGACCGCGAGCAACTTCCCCGTCGTCTTCCGGCCGGCCGGCATCGGCACGGTCACGGCAATGGTGACCCTCGCGAGCAGCAGCACGAACACGCCCTACGCCTTCGGCCTGAAGGGCACGGGCACGGGCCTGCGGCTGACCAACACGATCCCGGCCCGCGGCGCGGCGGACGCCGACCCGGACGTCATCCTGGCGGCGCAGTTCGACACGGCCATGCTGGCCACGACGATTTACTCGAACACCTTCCTGGTTCACGGGGCCTTCAGCGGCTTCCACGAGGGCGCGGTGGCCCTCGGCGGCGGAGGGATGGAGGCGACCCTGGGCCCGGCAGCCGGGTTCCTGCCGGGCGAACCGGTGACCGCCTGGCTGCCGTGGGGCGTCACGAACGCCGGGGGCGACATCGGCCTCTACCCGCACCACTGGCCGTTCTTCGCCTCGACGGCGCCCGGCTCGGGCGTCTTCGCGGACAGCGGCCAGCAGCCGGGCTCGAACACCTCCTGCCACGTGCTCGGCGACTTCAACGGGGACGGCGCGATGGACCTGTTCATCGGCGCCCGCTCGAACAGGGCGGGCCACGCGGTCTGGACGAACGACGGCGCGGGGGTCCTGTACGACACCGGCCTGCGGCTCGGTACCAACCAGTGCGTCCAGGCGACGGCCGGCGACGTGAACCGGGACGGCCGGCTCGACGTCCTGGTCATCAACAACGCGTACCGCGTGGAGGTCTGGACCAACGGGGGCGCGGCCTTCGGCCTCGCGCAGAATTTCGCCACGACCTACGGCTGGGCCGTCGCGGCGGGCGACGTCAACAGCGACGGGGCGCTCGACCTCCTCGTGGGCATGATCAACTTCGACCCGGACGTGGTCTACACGAACGACGGCCGCGGCACGTTCGGGTACGCCTGGCCGGCCACGGCCAACACGTACTCCGACCGGATCCTGCTGGGCGACCTCGACGGGGACGGCGACCTCGACCTGGTCTCCGCGCGGAGCGCCGGCAGCACCTACACCTGCCTGAACGACGGCACCGGCCGTTTCGCACAGCGGACGAACCTGGGCAGCGTGCAACCGCACGGCACGGCCCTGGGCGACGTGGACGGCGACGGCGATCTCGACGTGCTCGTGACCGAGGACAAGTATTTCGAGTACCAGAGCCGCTGCCGCATCTTCCTCAACGACGGGACCGGCGGCTTCTCCTCCGGCGGAAACTTCGGCCTGTCCGCCTACCCGCGGGACGTCGCGCTGGGCGACGTGGACGGGGACGGCGACCTCGACGCGGTCACCTCGCACGCCAGCAACTACGCCACCCGCGTGTACTGGAACATCGGGGCCGGCTCGTTCTCCTACTCGGGCCAGCAGATGGACGGCGGGGTCGGCCGGAACGCGAACCTCGGCGACTTCGACGGGGACGGCCGCCTGGACGTGCTGATCTCCGCCAACGGGCAACCCAACAGCCTCTGGATCCAGACCTACCCGGAGATCCAACTGCTCGGCACCAACGGCGCGGCGCTCGTGAACGGGGCCCCGGCCGCGGTGGAACCGGGCACGGACTTCGGCGACGTGGGCCTCCGGCAGCAGGCCGCGCACACGTTCAGCGTGACCAACCCCTCGGGCGCCCTGCTCTCGATCCTGTCCGCGAACCTGTCCGGCTCGGACTTCTTCGCCCTGTCCGGCATGCCCGCGCGCGTGGACCCGTACGCCGTCAGCAACTTTACCGTGACATTCCAACCGAAGGCCGTCGGGCTCCGGACCGCCATCGTCGAGATCGTGAACAACGCCACGAATTCGCCGTACCTCCTGAACCTGCAGGCCACGGGCGCCTTCCTGCTGACCAATACCGTCCCCGCCCCCGCGGCCCCGGACGTGGCGGCCGGCGCGGACGTGATCGCGCAGTTCGGCGAGGCCGTCTCCCAGCCGTCCGTCTCGTCCGGGAACTTCTTCCTCTACAGCGGGCAGAGCAAGCCCCGGTATGGCGCGATCAGCTTCAACGGGGCGTCCACGGAAGCGACGCTGGATCTCTTCCTGGACTTCAAGCCCGGCGAACTCCTGTTCGCCGAGCTGCGGAGCGTCACCAACGCCGCCGGGACCGTGACCCTCGATCACTACACTTGGACCTTCCACGCGGCGGCCCCGGCGGGCCTCGGGACCTTCGTGGACAGCGGCCAGGCCCTGGCCACGAACAACGGCTGGGGCGTGGCGCTGGGCGACCTCGACGGGGACGACGACCTCGACGCGGTCATCGCCAACTACCAGCAGGCCGGCCTGGTCTGGACCAACCAGGGCGGCGTGTTCGCCGACAGCGGCCAACTGCTGGGCACGAACAATCCCAGCCGGAGCGTGGCCCTCGGCGACGTGGACCGCGACGGCGACCTCGACGCCGTGTTCGGCAACGACGGCGCCGCCAACGAGGTCTGGACCAACGACGGGCACGCCGTATTCGGCGACAGCGGGCAGCGCCTGGGCAGCGCGGCGACGTTCGGCGTCGCCCTGGCCGACCTCAACGGGGACGGCTGGCTCGACCTCTACGAGCTCGTGAACGGCGCGGCCGACCGGGTGTGGACCAACGACGGCGCGGGCGCCTTCTTCAACAGCGGGCAGAGCCTGGGCAGCGCGGCGGGGTACGGCGTTGCGCTGGGCGACCTCGACGGCGAGGGCACGGTGGACGCGTTCGTCGCCAACCGGAACGAGGCGAACCGCGTGTGGCTCAACGACGGGACCGGGGTGCTCGTGAACAACGGGCAGAGCCTGGCCACCGCCAGGAGCCGGGGGGTCGCGCTGGGCGACCTCGACGGGGATGGCGACCTCGACGCCTACGTGGCCAACGATGGCGCGGCCGACGAGGTCTGGATCAACGACGGGCTCGGCATCTTCACCCTCGGCCAGTCGCCCGGCAGCGACAACGGCCGCAGCGTCGCCCTGGGCGACGTGGACGCCGACGGCGACCTCGACGCCGTCGTGCTCAACAACGGGGCCAACAAGGTCTGGATCAACGACGGCGCGGGCGCGTTCACCGACAGCGGGCAGTCCCTGGGCTCCGCCTTGAGCATGGCGGCGGCGCTGGGCGACGTGAACGGGGACGGCGCGGTGGACGCCTTCGTCGCGAACCAGAACGTGGCGGACGAGTTGTGGCTTAACGCGGCCCACCGGATCACCCCCTCCGCGGGCCTGCACGGCGCGATCGAGCCCTCGACGCCCGTGCTCCTGCCCGGCGGGGGCGGCACGAGCTTCGTCGTGACGGCCGACGCCTACTACTTCATCGGCCAGTTGCTCACCAACGGCGCGGCCGACCCGGCCGCGGCGGGCCTGGACGTCTACACGTCGACCTGGGACAACGTCACCGCCGACGGCGCGGTCTACGCCGAGTTCAGCGAGCACACGGCCTTCTACGGCACGCCCTGGTGGTGGCTGGCGCAGTGGGGCCTGACCAACGGCGGCCTGACGTTCGACGAGGCGGAGACCAACGACGCGGACGGCGACACCTTCAACGCCCGCGACGAGCGCATCGCGGACACCAGTCCGGCAGACAGCAACGACTACTTCCACGTCACTCGCCTATGGCGCACCAACTCGATGGCCGTCACGTTCGGCAGCTCGACGGCGCGGGTGTATGCGCTGGAGAGTTGCGGAATGCTGGAAATCGAATCCTGGATCGCGGTGGAGGGCCAAACCAACGTGCCCGGCGACGCAAGCGGGACGACGACCCTGACGGACACCAACCACGCCGCGCGGGGGATGTACCGGGTGGGCGTCGGCCTGCCGTGAACACGGGGCCTGGAATCAGCGGACGGCGACCACGACCTTGAACCAGCGGAACGCGCGCAGGTCGTGGATCGTTGCGCGGCGGAACCCGGCGCGAAGGCACAGCGCCTTCCACTGCCGGGCGCTGACGCAGTACTCGCCCTGGTTCAGAATGTGCTTCTTGCCGTTGTCGTACATCCGGCTGAAGGCGGGGACACCGCCCTCCTTCAGGGCCATGAGGATCTCGGCCTTCAGGAAGTCGAGGAGGCGCGACAGGCGTTTCGGGTCCGCGTGGTCGCCCGACGTGTCCACGTCGATCTCGCCGATCACCAGCCGGCCGCCGGGCTTCAGGAGAGATCGCATGGTTTTCAGCATGGGCAGCTTGTTCTCCACGTGATGCAGCGCAACGGTGGCGGCGATGACGTTGAACGATTCCCTCCGGAACCGAAGCTTCGCGGCGTCCTGCCGCACGCAGCGGACCCGGTCCCGCAGGCCCAGCGCGTCAACCTTGGCCTGGAAAAGCTTCAGCATGTCGGGGGCGTAGTCCGCCGCCGTGATCCGGCAGTCCGCGCGTTCCAGGAACTTGAGCGAGAGCAGGCCCGTGCCGCAACCCGCGTCGAGGACCCGGTCGCCGTCCTTCACGCCGGACCGGCGCACGGCGAGGTCCAGCAATTGATGGTGCCGCCGGACCTTGCCCAGCGTGGCGTCGTACTCGTTCGCCCAGTCGCCGAACCACTGCCTGGTGTCGTGTTTCTTCATGCTATCCCAGCCGCCGCGCGAGCAGCCAGTCCATGACGGCGTGCGGCAGGAGGCGCGCGAGGATCGAGCCGGCGCGCGCGGGCAGGGTCACGGGGTAGCGGCGGCGCGGCGAGGACGATTCCACCGCATGCACGATCCGGCGCGCGACGGCCTCCGGCGGGGCGGTGAACGGGTCCGAACTCCGGAAGTTTTTTGCCGCCCGGCGCTTGCCCTCGCTCGCGTAGCGCTCGCCGAACCGGGAGCGGTCCAGGTCGAGATGCTCCTGGCCGCTTTCAAACGCGTTCTTCCGGAACGCGGTCTCGATTGGGCCGGGCTCGACGATGCTCACCGCGACGCCGGTGCCGAGCAGCTCGATCCGCAACGCGTCGGAGAGCGCCTCGAGCGCGTGCTTGCTGGCGCAGTAGGCGCCCATGAAGGGGATGGTCAGCCGCCCGAGCACGGAGCTGACATTGACGATCCGGCCGTAGCCCTGTTCGCGCAGGGCGGGCAGGACATGGGCGGTCAGTTCATGCAGGCCGAAGAGATTGACCTCGAACTGCCGGCGCAGGGCCTCGCGAGTAAGATCCTCGACGGCGCCGGGCTGGCCGTAGCCCGCGTTGTTGACCAGCGCGCCCAGGCGGCCCCCGCCCCGCTTCAGGGCTTCCTCGGCCGCGCGGCGGACGGAGGCCGGGTCGTGCAGGTCCAGTTCGATGGGATCGAATCCCTCCGCGCGCAGGCGGGCGAGGTCGTCCGGTTTGCGGGCGGTGGGCCACACGGTCCAGCCGCGCTCGCGCAGGAGACGGGCGGCGGCCAGGCCGATGCCGGTGGAGCAGCCGGTGACCAGGGCGGTGCGGGATTGGACCGGGGCGGCTTTCAAGGGTAGTCCAGCACGCCCTGGAAGACGTGAACGGCCGGGCCGCGCAGCGTGACACCGGTCGCGCCGTCGGCCGTCGGCGTGAAGTTGACTTCCAGCGTGTCGCCGCCGGCGGTGAGGATGGAAACGGGAGGCCGCACGCGGCCCAGTTTCCCGGCCAGCAGGCCGGACGCGACGATGCCGGTCCCGCACGCGAGCGTTTCCGCCTCGACGCCGCGTTCGTAGGTCCGGAGACGGAGCGAACGGGGGCCGGTGACCTGGACGAAATTGGCGTTGGTCCCGCCCGGCGCGAAGGCCGGATGGTACCGCAGGGCGCGGCCCAGCTCCTGCACGTTGACGGCGTCGAGGTCCGGAACCTCGACCATGACGTGCGGCACGCCGCTGTTGACGGAGTGCGCGTCGAGGATCCGGCCGGCGGCCTCGAGTTGCCGGTTGAGGCTCCAATCGCGGGGTTCGGTCAGGTGGAGCAGAATACTCTCGCCGTCCACGGCGGCGCGGACAAGGCCGGCGCGGGTCTCGATGCGCATCTCGCGCGGCGCCGCGCCGAGCTCGTGGGCCAGCCGGGCGATGCAGCGCGCGCCGTTGCCGCACATATCCACCTCGCCGCCGTCGGGATTGAAGAACCGCATCCGGAAATCGGCCCGGTCGGACGGCTGGATCAGCAGCACGCCCTCCGCCCCCACCCCGGTCCGGCGGGCCATGATCCGTGCCAGCCAGCCGCGGTCGCCCGCGGGGAAGGTCCCGGCCCGGTCATCCGCCAGGATGAAATCGTTCGCCGCCCCGTGCATCTTCCAGAAGGGAATGCGCATTCTCTCCGCCGCTCGTTTGGATCCAGCGGCACTATACACGCCGCGCGCGGCCTGTCCAGCACGCCGGCCTTCTTGCGCCGCGGGAACGTCCCGGCTACAATCGGGCGTATCGAGGTTCGGGAATCGGAAAGGAATGCATGGCCTGGTTTCCGCGTGGGACATGGCGGTACGCGGTGCTGATCCTGCTGCTGCTGGTGCTGGCCGCGGTCGCGGCCATGTCCACCCTGTCCTCGATCGAGAAGTTCCTGCTGACCGATGCCCCGGCCGCCACGCCCGAGGCCCTGCACAGCTACCTGGGCATCATCACCCTGACGATCCTCGCGCTGACGATGGGCTTCCTCTTCCTGGCCGGCGCGCTGGGGGTCTGGGCGATCCGCTCGACGGCCCAGGTGGAGAGCCGCCGACGCGTCGGGCGTTTTGTGGACGCGATGGAGTACTTGAGCGACGGTCTGCTGGCGGTGGACCGGCGGGGCCGGATCACCGGATCCAACCCGGCCGCGCGCCGGTTCGCCGGGATCGAGCCCGGGCCCAAGAGCGGGCTTCGCGACCTGTTCGGCGCCCTGACCGCGGAACAGGAACTTCTCCTGCTGAGCAGCCGCGAACCCCAGGAAGTCGAATGCCTCGTGCGCGAGGCCGAGGGCCTTCGCGCGCTGCGCTTCCGCTCCCAGCCGTCCGAGGACATCCAGCTGATCCTGGTCAGCGATGTCACGCAGCGGAAAACGGAGGAGATCCGCGCGCGGCAGGTGGCGACCCTACAGCTTATCGGGCGCATTGCGCGGGGCGTGGCCCACGATTTCAACAACATCCTCTGCGCGATCTCGGGGCACGCCGAACTCGCCGGGCGCAGCGCTCCGGGCCCGGACCAGGCGGCCAGTCTGCAGGCCATCTCGCACGAGTCGCGGCGCGGCGCGTCCCTGGCCGCGCACGTATTGCGATTGAGCCAGGCCGAAGCCCAGGGGCATCCCTGCTCCCGCCTGGCCGAGCAACTCCAGCGCACCGTCGAATTACTCAAGGTAGGCCTCTCGAGCCGATGGCGCCTGGCCGTGGACATACAGGACGGACTCGGCCCCACCCTCCTGACCGGAAGCCAGATTGAACAGATCATCTTGAGCCTGTCCCTGCTGGCCGCCGACGAACTCGGCCATCCCGGGCATCTCCAGGTCCGCGCCCGGACTCCGAATCCCGAGGATTCCCTGTTCGACGTGGGCAACCGGTGCGCGGCAGCCGTATGGATCGCCGCGTCGGAAGTCGAAGGGGCCTCTTCCGCATCGATGAAGGCCACCCCGCTGGAGGCCGGCGTCGTGGTGTCCGTCGTGCGCTCGATACTGGGCGAATCCGGCGGGAAGCTGGACATCCTGGCCCAGGAAGGCCGGCACGGGTACCGCCTGTGCATACCCGGTCTTCCTGTCGCGGAGAAGAACCTGGCGCTCGGTATCCTGACCGAAGAGCAGGCCCTGCAGGCGGCCTCCTGGCGCGTCCTGCTGGCCGGTCCCCGCACCGCCGCGCGCGACGACTGGGCCCGGCTGCTGCGCGACCTGAACACGGACGTCCGCCTGGCGGAGGACATCGTCGCCACGCTCCACGCCGTGGAAGGCCCCGGCGAGATCAGCGTGCTGGTGCTGGATCGTAAACTGCTGGGCGAGGAGGCCTCGGCCCTGGCCCGGGCCATCCGCAAGCTGCGGCCGCGAACCGGGCTGGTTCTGCTGGCGGACGCCGATTCCGCGTGGGACCCGGCCCTGGGCATGGAAATCATCCGCGAGCCGGCGCCCCCCGGCGAGACCCTTTTGAAGGCCATGCTGCAGTCCACGGAAAAACTGAACCCGGCCCCCGGAATCTGATGCCGCGATGAATCCAGAAGATCCGACCGGTGCCGCGCCGCCCGCTGAACTCCTGTTTGGACTGGAAGACCGGCCGCCGTTCTGGATCGCGCTGTTCGCCGCCCTGCAACACCTGCTGGCCATCTTCGTGCCGATCATCACGCCGCCGCTGCTGATCTGCGGCGCGCTGAAATGCGACGTGCCCACCACGACGACCATCGTGGCCCTCTCGCTGTTCATTTCGGGCGTGTCGACCTGGATCCAGGTCCGGAGGATCGGTCCGCTGGGCTCGGGGCTGTTGAGCATCCAGGGCACCAGCTTTACGTTCGTCGGGGCGCTGATCGCGATCGGGCAGACCGGCGGGCTGCCGCTGATCTTCGGCGTGTGCCTCGCGGGCTCGCTCGTGGAGATGGTCATCAGCCGGTTCATCCCGCTCGTCCGCCGGCTCATCCCGCCGCTGGTCAGCGGGATCGTGGTGACGCTGATCGGGTTGAGCCTGGTCGGGGCGGGCGCGTTCAACTGCGCGGGCGGCGGCGCGGCGATGGCGGACGGAACGTTCGGCCAACTCCGGCACCTCGCACTGGCCGGGCTGGTGCTCACCGTGATCCTGGGTCTGAACCGCAGCCGAAACGCCCTCGTGCGCATGGGCTCGATCGTCGCGGGGCTGCTCGCCGGCTACGCGGTCGCCGCGCTGCTGGGCCGCGTGGATTTCCGGCCGATCGCGGAGCTCGACCGCGTGGTTCTGCCGATCCCCTTCCAGTACGGCCTGTCCTTCCGCTGGTCCGCCTTCATCCCCGTGGCGCTGCTCTACGTCGTCACGTCCATCGAGACCGTCGGCGACATCACGGCCACCTCGATCGTTTCCCGCCAGCCGATCGTGGGGCCGCTGTACGGGAAACGGCTGGCGGGCGGGATGCTGGGCGACGGGTTCAACTCCGCGCTCGCGTCGGCGTTCAACACGTTCCCGAACACCACGTTCAGCCAGAACAACGGCGTGATCCAGCTTACGGGCATTGCGAGCCGGGCCGTGGGCTACTGGATCGCCGGCCTGCTGATACTGCTGGGCCTCTCACCGCTGGTCTCGGGCGTGTTCGCCCTGATGCCCGAACCGGTGCTGGGCGGCGGGACGCTGCTGATGTTCGGCACCGTCGCGGCGGCCGGTATCCGGATCATCGCCCAGCAACCGCTGGACCGGCGCGCCCTCCTGATCCTCGCGGCGTCGCTGGGCACGGGCATGGGCGTGGTGCTGGCGCCGGACGTGCTCAAGGCCCTGCCGGAATGGGCCCGGCACATCTTCGCGTCCGGCGCGGTCACCGGCGGCCTGACGGCCGTGCTCTGCAACGCGCTGCTGCCGGACCGGGGAACTCCACAGAAACCTCTGTAGCGGCGGCTCTATGAGCCGCCCGGCGCGTCACGGACGCGCCGTCGACGGCGCCGATTCAACCGCTCGTTGAGCCGGCGGACGCCGCGGGAAGGCAGGGATAGGATTCGCCACACGGCGTGGACGCCGCGCCCCGGTTTCTTCAGCGCGCCCTTCCAGGGGAACAGCCGGTACAGGCCGGCGATGGCCAGGGATGAGACGGCCAGGAACCGGTTGCTCCACCGGCCGCGCCGGGTGTCCAGCCGGAAGTCGCCGCCCGGCCACTTGATGCGAATCACCCGGCCGAGTACAGCGGAGTACGGGATGGGATCATCGAAGCCCAGGACGGGATCGCCCTTGGTCACGAACTCGCGACCCGTGCCGGAGCGCCGCGCGCGCAGGACCCGGTGGCAGACCAGTTGCTCCCCCCGCTCGAACACAAGGATGTCGCCGAAGCGGATATCCCGCTCGGGCACGGCCCGGATGACGATGGCCTCGCCGGCGCGGATCGCGTGGCCCATGCTCAAGCCGGCGGTATGCAGCAGCACCTCGTTGCCTTCGGCCAGCAGCGCACGGGTTATGGCGCTGGAATCCATGCGGCCCCGCGGCGTGGGTTCAATCCTTCAGCCCGGCCAGGCATTCCAGCACGGACGCCTCGGGCACGAAGCCCAGTTCGTAGCACGGAACCCGCGTGGCGATCTCGGCGCACAGGCCCGTGGTGCGGTCGATGCCCTCCGCGTCCCAGAACGGCGGGAACGAGCGCGCGATCAGGTGCGCGGCCGCCTGGGCGGGCGGCCAACGGACCGCCCGGTTCTCCGGCGACTTCTTCAGAAAATAAATGCGGCGGAGCGGCAGCCCCAGGTTCTCGCAGACGTCCACCTCGCCGTGCCAGGGGGTCCCGAACATCCGGAAATCGTTGCCCACCTTCCGCAGGATGATCCGGTCGTCGCTCAAGACCTTCCAATCCGTCCCCTTCATCAGCACCTTCGACATCGTGCTCTTGCCGGCGCCGGACACGCCGACGAACAAGTTCCCGGTCGTCTCGTCGCCCGCGCCACAGGAATGGATGATCACGCCGTCGAAGGACGGGAGCGCGCTGATGAAGATCAGCTCTTCCAGCGGATAGGTCAACGGGAACTTCTGTTCGACCTCCCGCCGGCAGTACACCGTGCCGGACCGGAAGTCGGCCGAGAGCACCGCCCGGCGGTTTTCCGTGTACGGGGGCACCGTGTCGAAAAAGGAAAATACCCGCCGGTCGCCGGCCTTGAACAGCGACCAGTACGACGTGGAATCGAACAGCTTCTCCAGACCGTCCAGGGCGGGCCAAGGCCCGTCCACCGCCCTGAACTGCAGGTCCGGCTCGCCGTCCGACAGGAAATGCCGGTGGGCCGAACCGAACTCCATCGGCACGCCGCCCGGGCTTTTCTCCAGGCTGTAACGTATGCCGGCAATATCAAAAACGGCGTTCAGGGACATTGCTTTCTCCTCGCCATTCCACGTCAAAAAAGAAAAAGGCCCTTGCCCTCGCAAAGGCCTCTTTCCTGTGCTAGCCCAGCGTTAACGTCAGGATCCGATCGTCGAACACGGACCCACGGTGGACAGCATGATACAGCCGGTCGCCTGCGGCCCTCCGCTCGGGATGGTCTTGCACGCCTGCAGGACGGCTTCCGACGGAACCAGCTTGATCTTGCGGATGCTGGGCTTCTCGTAGTTTTTCTTCATGATCCCCCTGCCTTGGTTGCTGCTCACCTACTGTCAGGACTCGCAGCCTAAAATAGGCCCGTAATAGCGTCAATTAAAAAAACAAGCCTCCAATCACAATCCCTTGATGCCAAAAGCCCGGGCGCGAGCATGGGCAATCTGACACAAGTACTCCACCGGCTCTTCCGGATCGCCGCTGTGCAGGGAGGCCCAGCCCGGACACTGTCCGCACATGCTCCGGATCGCACAGGCTCCGCACTTGGTCACGCGGGCTTCCTTCTGGGCGAGGATCGACGGGAGGAAGGTGTAAAAGGCCTCGTGGAAATTCCCGTTGCGCAAGTCGTACTGCTGCTGGCGGGCGAACATGCAGAGCGACAGCTTGCCCTCCGGATCAATATGGAAGCTCCACTGGCCCGCGCCGCACTTGTACAACAGCCCGTTGTCGGCCGCGAAGGTGTATTTCCCGCAGAACTCTTCCCAGGATTTCATGCGCTCGGGGTCGTCCACATCCAGCGCGACGATCTCCTCCGGCGTCAACATCATGTCCTCGGGCGCGCGGGAGCCGGAGAGAGTAGGATTCAGCATCGGATCGAACCGGTAATTCAACCCGCGGGATTGCGCATACTCCCGGAGCCGGGGCAGGTCCTGGATGTTCTGCCGCATGATCATGGACTTGAGCTTCAGCGGGACCCCGCGCTGCTGCAGGAGTTCGATCCCCCGCAGGACCTTCTCGAAATGCTCCGCCCGCCCGGTCACCGCGCGGTAGGTTTCCGGGGAAAAGCCGTAGAGCGTCACCTCTACGACGAACGGCTTGAGGTCGCTTAACAGGCCCGCGATCCGGTCGGTCACCAGGCTGCCATTGGTGAAGAGGGTCGTGATCAGCCCCTTCTGCCGGCAGTAACTGTAGATGTCCTCGAAGTCGCGGTGCAGCAGCGGCTCGCCGCCGGTCAGCAGCATCCAGAGGCAGCCCTCGTCCGCCACCTGGTCCACCAGCCCGCGCATTTCTTCAAGAGACAGCTCGCGGCGCGGCGCCTCGTTGACGCAGTAGCAATGGATGCAGCGGAAATTGCAGGCGAAGGTCAGTTCGATCGAGCCGGACAACGGAAGGCGCTGGCGCAGCGACTGGTTGTGCACCCGCTCGCTGAAGTACTCGTAGCCGACCTCGGGGACCTTCGCGTCGCCCATGCTACGCTTCCCGGATCAGCTTCTCGGACTTCAGCTGCTCCACGAACTCGGCGATGTCCCGGTCGAGTTCCTCCGGCGTGACGTCGTACTGCTGCAGCAGGAGGTCGCGGATCTCGCCCAGGGTCTTCTGGCCGTCGAGCAGGTCCCAGATCTGGGCCGCCATGGGGTTGATGGAGTAGATGCTGTCGAGTTCCTCGGCCGACTTGCGCACGGGGACCAGGATAATCTCGTCCGCGATCTGCCGCCGCACCACGTCCCCCGTCTTCGCCATCCGAGCTTTTTCTATCGACATGCGCCTCTCCCCGGTTGAGTTGTTGCGGCGCATCATGCCGGACCTCCGCCGCTCGCTCAAGCCCGTAAACGACGCCATCCACGTCTCCTTACGGCCGGCTGGAGACCGGCCCTGCAACGGGCGGGGGCCGAATTCAGCCGGGCGCGGACCGCGCGCCCTTGTCGTACGGCGCGGGCTCCTCGCGGACGGCCCCGCGGGGCGGGCGCTGGTGCAGGCCGGCCTTCCGGCCGGCGCGGGACAGCTTGAGCCCCAGGTCCCGAAGTTCGCTGATCCGGTACACAACCCGCTCGGCGGGCGTCATGTCTTTATACGGCTTCATCCGTGCCGTTTCCTTTGATCTTCTCTATGTCGGCCTTGTCGAGCGCCGAATTGCGCGCGCGCTTCATCGCGATCAAGTCATCTCTACCGACCACTCGAAGGGTCAGATCCGCATACGCCACCGTGACCGAACGATCCAGGATGGCTTGGCCTTCAGGAGACTCCGGCACCATCACGTCCACCACCATCAGCTCCTCGGAATTCCTATCGGGCTTTATGAAACGCCAGAGAGTGATCTGGGTATCTTTGAAAGTCCAAGGCGCCGAGGAAGATTGGTACCCCATCGCTTTCAGAATGCCCGATGCTCGCTCCAGATCTTCGTGGCCCACAAGGATATCGATATCCTCTGTGTTCCTTAGGAAGCCGTGCAGTGCGACGGCTAAGGCCCCCGCCACGGCATACCGGACATGCTCCTCCGCGAAACGGCGAACGATGGCGTCGAACTCGAGGTACAAATGCATGGGGGTATTGAAACAGAAGATAACGAAGAAAACGAAGCTATTGTGAGGCCCCCCGGTCCCGCGTCGTGGTCCCCTCGGCGGTTGGAAACAGCGGATTCGGCTTTCGTTTCGCGGGCGCCTGGTCTATACGAGGCCCATCGCGCGATGAGCACACCCGACCCCAACCCGGAAGTCCGCTTTCTTGCCGCACTGGCCCGGTTGCGGCCGCGGATCGAGGACCTCGCCGCCGGTCGCGAGGCCGCCGCCGCCGGGCTGGACGCCGGGCGCCTGGGGCCGCTCGTGGACCACAACCGGCTGGCCCCCCTGCTCTACCGCAACCTGAAGGCCGGCGGGCTCGACGCCGCGCTGCCGGCGGACATCCTCGCCGCGCTCCAGCAGCGCCTCCGCCAGGAACTGCTCCGCGGCGCGATCCTGGAACAGGCGACCCGGGAACTGCTGGAGCTCTTTCACCAAGAAGGCGCGCGCGTCATTCTCCTGCGCGGCCTGGCCGTGGGCGAGTCGGTCTACGGCGACGGCGCGCTGCGCCCGTACAGCGACCTGGACCTTCTGCTGCTCAAGGAAGACCTGCCCGCCGCCAAGGAACTGCTCCGCGGGGCCGGCTACGGCCCGTCCGCGAAATCCCTGGAGGACGGCTACTACGAAAGGCAGCACCTTCACCTCCTGTACGTGCACCGGAAGACGGGCGTCATGGCGGAAATTCACTGGGCACTGGACCACCGGTTCACGCCGTGGCTGGTGGACTATGCGGAGATTTTCCGCGACGCGCGCCCCGGGACGATCGCGGGCGCGCCCGCGCTGACGCTGTCGCCCGAGGACATGCTGCTGTCGCTCTGCCTTCACCTGGTCAAGCACGCCCCCTGCGTGGAATTGCTGTTGAACCAGCCGGACGCCGCGGAGCGGATTCTCGCGGCGGGCTGGTGGATCCATGTCCTCGACGTGGCCGAGGCCTTGGAGCGCGGCCGCGATACGCTGGACTGGAATCGGGTCGCCGACAAGGCGCGGCGCTGGAACATCGGGGCCGCCGTCCGGGCCAGCCTGCGTTGTGCCGAGCAACTGCTCTGCGCCCCCGTGCCGGCCGGGTTGATCGAGAACCTGGGCGCGACGCCACCCGGCCGCCTCGCCCGCCGGCTCCAGCTTTGGCAACTCCGCGCGCTCGCGCCCGAGGCGGAGAAACCCACGCGGCGGGTTGCCGGATTTCGCCATGACGTCGCGTTTCGGCCAGTGCGGCTGCTGGATGCCCTGCTCTACCTGTGGCCGGACGCGGCGTATCTCGAAAAGAAGTATCCGGACCGCGGCCGGTTCATCCGCCGCTGGCGGCACATGGCGGACGGATGCGCCTCGCTGGCCTTCGGACTGGCCGATCTCCTGCGCAGCCAGTGGCGGCGCGGGAAAACGGCGCCGCCGGACACGATCCCCGCGGGCTTGTCCCGCGGGTGAAGGAAGTTGCGGCGCAGGCGGAAGGCGGGCTCGCAGGAGCTCGCCCCTCCATGTTTCTTCGTCGGAGGGCGAGCTCCCGCGACGCCGAATTAGAGATCCAGTTTCATCCCCACGTCGCCGGGATGCAACGTGGGATCGGCAAGGTCCGCCTCGGGACGGAATCCCAGTTTTTCATACAGCCGGATCGCCGAGTTGTTGCCGCTCCGCACGGACAGGCATATCGTCCGAGCGCCCTCCGCCTTCACGCGCCGGATCGCCTCGCGGGCCATGAGTTCGGCCAGGCCGCGCCGCCGGTAGAGCGGACGCACCTCCATGCCGGCGATCCACCAATCCGGCCGGCCCTTCTGCAGATGGATGTAACCCGCCAGCCGGTCCGGCCGCCGGGCGTCCGCCGCCACGAGAACGCGGCGGAAACCGGGCGCAGTCTCGCGCAATGCCTGCTCCCACGCCGCCCGCAGGGCCGGCCGCCGTCCCGGCCGCAGCGTAGCGCCGAAGAGAGCCAGCGCATCCAGGTCGCGCGTGGGATCGGCTTCGCGGACTGCGGGCTCCAAGGGCCACAGGACTTTCAGAACGGCCGCGACGCAGGGCGAGCCCAGCACCCGGCCGGCCAGTCGGCTCGCGGAAAGCATGAAGGAGTCGGGCATGCGCACCTCAATACTGGATCACCGTGCCATCGCGGCCGACACCGATTCTCCCTTTCGCCCGGGCCGGGCCCGTGGGGGATGTTTGTACCATCCGGGAACAACCGGGTCAAACGCCCCGCCGGGCCGCGGCAGCACCATCGCGGGCTTGCCGCCCGCCCGTTTCCAGGGCAAGCTGCGCGGCATGATGAATACGGAAAGCCCGCCCCGGGGACCCGGCGCCGACGCGGAGACGCTCCTGCTGTCGAACGAAGTGCAGCTGCTCCTTTCGGAAAAGCGGACGTGGCTGTCCGTGCTGTGCACGGGCATCGCGGTGTTCGCGCTGCCCCTGTCGGTGTTGAGCGTCCTGATCACCACGTCCAAGCTGTACGACGTGTCCAAGGTGAAAATCTTCCTGGCCCTGGTCCTTACGCTGTCCTTCGGGCTGGTGGTCCTGGGCGTCTACCTGGTGGCGCGGGCGGTGCGGAAACTGCACGCGCTGGACGGGTCCATCCAGAAGCTGAAGAGCCGGTCCCGGATCATCGCGGACCTGGTCAACTGATCGCTCGGCCGCCGGCGGCCGAGCACGGTTCAGCGGTATTTCCCCGCGAGGATGATCCCCTTGAGCTCATCCTTCTGCTTCAGGCAGGGCGGCCGGGCCCGCGGCTTGGGCTGGGCGAAAGCCAGCGGCTTGACCTTGGGGAGCTTCTTTCCGGGCAGCGGCCGGGCTTCCCACTGCCCGTTCAGCCCGGACATCGCGCGGCCCTTTTCGATCACCAGCATCCACGTGTCCGCGGATTTCATTTCCCGGTCCAGGGCGAAGCGGAATCCGCCGGCGACCGCATCGAGGGAAACGGTCAGGTGATCGATTTTACCGTCCAGCGTGAGAATGTATACGTCCTTGCCGTGCTCGCGGGCATAGGTCGCCTGCAGTGCCGCGCCGCGGCCGAAGGGAAAGGTCGCCGCGAAGCGCGTCCACGCGGCCGGGAACCGCGGGCGCAGGACGATCCGGCCGTCCAGCAACCGGGGCTCAAAGCCGCCGAAATCCTGGTAGCCGTTGCGCGCGAATTCCGCCGTGCTCCAGGCCTGCGCCCAGCAACCGCTCAACACGAGTTGCCCCTTCGCGTCCGGCCAGGCGTCCACCAGCTCGCTCATCGTGCCGCGGCAGCCCAGATCGAGAATCTGCTTCGACAGGTTCTTGGCCAGTTGGCCCGCGAGCTCCGCCTGCCCGCACCGGCATAGCGCGGTGGTCGCGAAGCCCGCGTTCCAGCCCCAGACGATGCCGTTGTGGTAGGCCGCGTCGAAGTGATAGGACTCGTCCCGGTGGTGAATCGGGTGGAAGTACGGGTCCGTCGGGCTCAACGTCCCGATCCCGTGCGGGTAAAGCAGCTCGCCGCACGCGTTCTCCGTCACGCGTGCCGCCGTGGCGTCGTCCACGAGCGGCTCGATCAGCGGCACGGAGAGGGCCAGCAACTGGTTCGGCCTGACCTTGTAGTCCGCCGTGCCGTCCGCGCGAAGCCGGTCGGCCATCCGCTTCTTCCGCGAATCCCAGAACTTCTTCAGGAAATTCTTCTTCAGTTGCCCGGCCAGCGCGGCCCATTCCCGGGCGGACCTGGCGTCGCCGGTCAGTTCCGCCAGCCGCGCGCCGGCGAGCAGGGCGTTGAACCACAGGGCCTGTATCTCCACGGCCCGGTCGCCGCGCGCGGACCAGGGCTCCTTCCCTTCGATGCGGGCATCCATCCACGTGTCGGCGTCGTCGTGCGCGAGGAAGCCGAGCTTGTCGCCGTGGTGTTTCAGCGCGCCGGCGATCGCGGTCTTGACGAACGGGTACAGCTCCTCGCCGAACGCGCGGTCGCCGGTGTAGCAGAGGACCTCGTACAGTTCCCGGATCAGCCACGGGGTTCCGTCGGCGGTGTTGTAGATCTTGTCCGCCGCGCGCGTCCCGGTGACGCGGTTCGGCACGCGCCCGTAGTCCGGCGAGCCCTTGTCCGTGTTCTGCCAGCGGACGAAATTCCGGATCACCTCCTTCGCCTCATCGAACTGGCCGCTGACGAGCAGCGTGCCGGGCAGGGCGATGAACGTGTCGCGCCCCCAGTTGTTCTTGAACCACGGCAGGCCGGCCCAGATCCCCTTGCCGAACTCGTCCTCGACGAGGAAGAGGCTCGACAGCTTGGCCCACATCAGCGCGCGGTTGTAGCCCTCGTCGTCGGTCCAGAGGTGGCTGCGGGTGAGCAGGCCGTAGATCTCCGCCTTGTGCCGGCGCACGCCGTCGGCCTCGCGCAGGGCCAGCGCCCGGCCCTGGGCGCGGCGCGGATCGCGGTCGAACGCAAGGTACAGCGTGAACTCCGACTCTTCCTGCAGGGTTCGGAAGACGGGCGCGGCGAAGCGGCCGTGCGTCGTGATCTCCTCGCACCGGAACGGCTGGCTCGAACTGACGCCGATGCAAAACGTCTTCTTCCGGTCCGAGATGAAACAGCCCCACGGTTTGGCCTGCGCCACGAGATGGCGCGGTGCGAGGTCCAGCAGCGGGGCCAGGGCCAGCGTCTGCGGTTTGCGGGAGAACGCGCGCAAGGCGACCGCCTGCTGGCGGCGCAGGAGTATCATCTCGTCCCACCATGACGGCCCGTGGTCGTGCCGGATCCCGTACGGATAGATCACGGCCCCCTCGGCCTTGAGCCGGTCGTTGAAGAGCGCGCCGCGCCAGCTCAAGAAATCCCGGAACAGGGCGCGGCCGCGCAGCAGGTAGCCCGCGCCTTCCGCATAGCGGTGGGTCTGGCCCTCGAAGTAACCCTCGACATTGTCGCCGAAGAAATATGGCGCCGCACGCCGGCGCGGCACGCGGATCGCCAGCGCCTCGAAGAGTTGTTCCTGCTCGAACGCCATGAGGGGCATCCTACCGAACCGAATCGGAATCGCCAGCGCAAACCGGTCAGGACAGGGCCCGGCGCAGGACGCGCCGCACGTCCTCCAGCGAGGCCGGCTTGAGCAGGAGAAAGTCCACGCCCGGGGGCTTTCCGCCCTCCGGCCCGGGAAAGGCGTTCAGCGCGGTCAACATGATGACGGGCATGCCCGGGTACTTGACCTTGACCTGCCGCGCCAGTTCCTCGCCGCGCATGACCGGCATGGAATTATCGGTGATGACCAGGTCATACGCGCCGTCCTGCAGCATCTGCCAGGCCTCGCGGCCATCCTCCGCGAACGCGACCTGGAATCCCCACCGGGTCAGGCAACGGCCCAGCATTTTCCGGATGCTTTCCTCGTCGTCCACGATCAGGACAGTCCGCCCCACCGCCCACGCATTATCCATTACAGCCATACCAACCCCCTCTGTCCTCCTCTACGTCGTCCCGCGCGGGCGGCCGGTTGCAGAAAAATTTCTTTATTCTTCGGCAACCGCTCGCCCAGCGCAGACGACTATGGGGATGGAACCCGAAGCATCGGGACCACCGCCAAGATGAGTCATGTATATATGCCCGCCGGGAAAGACGCCATGAGAATAACGCTGGCCGCGCGCATCGCGGGAGGGTTCGTCCTGGCGGGATCTGCCGACGCCGCGGCGGCCACCGTGATCACCAACTTCTCGCGGCTGGACTCCGGCGTCAGCCTGGGCTGGTACGGCAAGTCGGTGCGATCCTATAGCGTGGAAGAGACCTCGGACCCGCGCCAAGCCGGAGCTTGGACGTCCCTGGGCGGGACCAATCCCGCGCAGGATGGCCCGGTCTGTTTCCCCGTCGCGCCGACGGGCGCCGCGGCCTTCTACCGCGTCAGTTACACCATCCCCGATTTTCCGCCCGGGTACTGGGCGCACTATGACATGCCCGAGTTACCGGATACGCAACGCATCGCGCTGGCGACCCAGGCCCTCGCCGACTGGGATGTCCATGTCGCCGACGTGACGAACCGCGCGCAAGCCCTGTCCGACGCCCTGGAGAATCACGTCAAAGCCTGGCTGGCGGGAGAAACGAACGCCGAGGTACCGTCGGGCCTGCTGCCCGAGTACATAGACCGGGAGAAGACGAAGGACTGGTGCCTGCTTCGCGACGTGGAGATCGAGCCGGCGCAACAGTGGTATGTCATCCCCGCCCACGAGATCGATCCCGAGTACGAGGACTGCTACATGCTGGCCAGCGAGCCCTACGCCACCTACCTGAAACTGCTGTACGTCGCCCCGCTGGGCGCCCGGATCACGGTGGAAGGCGAGTTTCCCCATTGCCGGTTCATGGATTACGAAATCATCCAACCGCTGGACGTCTACCATCCCTGCACGGGCCAGCGGCCCGAGCAGCCCGAAGTCCCGATCGTGGACGCCGACATCGAGCCGGAGCCGGGCCACGTGAATCCCTTTCGTCCGGGTGCCGACCGCCACGCGACCAACCGGCATTACCGCGTCACCTTCCAACTCGAAAAAGGGAATTCGGTGACCTGGAATCCCGTGGTCATGAACAATCCCGCCCATCCGTACCGCGATCCCTCGACCGACAACCATCGCGTGGGCGGACCTTTTGGCTTCTCGGGGCCGTTCGGGAGCAACGTATTCACGCCGGGCGTGTTGTGGCTTCGCTACTACCTGCCGGACACGAACACGGGACCCTTGGCCGGGGTGCCCATTCCCAGGGCCACTATGCAACTGAAAGGCGATACGAACCGCTTCTGGCTTCAACCGGATCTTTCCCTGGCGCGGAGCCGCCAGACCACGACCGCCCCCATCGACACAGACTCTCCTTTCGATCCCCATCCCAGCTTTGGCCCTTCCGTGGGCTGGTTCAAGGTCTTTGGAGCCGTGCTATTGCGTTACGAAAGCGACCGGTACCTCGCCACCTGGGGCCAGCCGACCGCCACCGTGGCGGAGACCAAGGCGCAGATACGGAATATCTTCAACCTGATTCAAAACCGGGGGTGCGACGCGACTCCCCCGGGAAACCATGAAAGCAGCGCCACGCTGTGCAATTACAACCACTACCTGGTGCGGCATTTCATGCTCAACACCGGCCGCCTTTATGCCATCACCGGGAAACTGCCCGTGGCCCCCAGGACCCGCGGTGGAGAGTCCCCGATGGCGCCGGGGGAAGTCCGGTACTGGTCCATCGCGCAATACGGCAACGGGGAGCAGGACAAGTGGGAAACCAGCTTGTGCTACGACGCCCTGATGGACGAGGACGTGGCCGTCAACTCGAGCAACGAGTTCATCATTGTCTACTCCTATCCCGACGAGCGGCCGACCAACGCGGTCCCGGCCCACGGCGTCACGTGGCAGGCCTGGGCGCCGGAATCGCCGCATGCCGTCGTGATCCGCTGGCTGTGCGTCGCGCCCGAGTGGCACCTGCCGGCCCATGCACCGGACGAGGTCAATATCCCCTGGAGCAACGGGGCGTGGTCGGCGGAACACTACGACAGCGCGCTGGTGGGTTCCAATCGTCCCGGCGTCATGGGCCCCTATCACCCGGTCATTCACTACATAACGCGCGCGCAGTTCGAAACCCTCGGCACCAACGTGACTCCGGCGCGTCTTCCGGAATGGGAGTAAGCCATGAAAGCGAGGGACCAGCTTTTGTACAGTGTATTCGTCGCGGTGCTTTTCGCGGCAGTCGCCGCCGCGGACGAGGCGGCGATTCTCGGGTTCGGCGCGGCCGGGACGAACCTTTCTGTGTTCTTCAGGGGGAACGCCGGGGAGCGCTACCACGTGCAGCAATGCGACGACCTGGCGGAAGGCCGGTGGCGAAGCCCGTGCTCGGTCCGCCTGCCCGCGGCCACCGGCGAGGTCCGATGCGCGCGCCACGGCGAGCAGTCCGCGATGTTCCGGCTCCGGGAGAATCCCGTGCCGACGAATCACCGGGCACGCTACGACGACATCGAGGAAGGACTGGCCGTCTTCGCGCCCATCCTGGAGGGCCTGCCCGCGCAGACCGACGCCCCGCAGACGCTCTTCGGCCTGCCCGCGATGGTCCCCAACGGCAACCGGGGCTACGCCGTTCTTTCGGCAACCAACCGGGCGCGCATGCTGGCCGAGGTGGACCTGTACCACACCATGGGCGCGGAACTTCTGAAGCTGGACATCACCTACCCCCTGCTGACGCGGGCTTTCCACGAGCAGCTTGCCCTCCAGCCGGGATACGAGTGGTATGCGGGCGTCCACGAGGAGGACTACCTGGCCGTCTACACGGCCGTCGTGCAGCGCGCGCGGGACCGCGGTATGCGCGTGCTGGTCGAACACAGCCTGCTGATCCCGTCGTACTCCGTGACCGACCCGGGCTTTTACTTCGACACGATCCGCGGTTTGGGGGAACAGGCCGGGCGCCTGCGCGTGCAGGCGGAGCTGGCCTCCGAGGGCGCGCTGATCCAGGAACGGCTCGCGCCGGACTGGTTCAGCCTCGTCGTGGAGCCCGAAAGCCAGAACCAGCGCTTCGGCGAATTCCCGGGCGGCGCGCCTCTGATGAACCCTACGCAGTGGACGGCCCACGCGGAGGCCGTGGTCACCGCCCTGCGCGCGCAGTTTCCCGGCGCCGCCACCCGGTTCGGCGCCGGCCAGGGCACTTGGGAAAATCCCGCGTACACGGAGAACTTCGTGGAGATAGCGGGGCTGGACTACGTGGATTTCCACGTCTTCCCCGTGCGCAGCGCGGAAGGCCATTACCTGACGAACCTGGTTGGCTGGTGTGCGGCGGCGCGCGCCGCCGGCAAGGGCGTCACCCTCGGCGAGGCCTGGCTCTACAAGGCGGACCGCGAGGATCTGGCCTCCGCGGGCATGGACTTCCAGGACATCTACGCGCGCGATCTCTACAGTTTCTGGGAACCGCTCGATGTCGTGTTCATGCGCCAGCTCGCCGGCCTCGCCCTGAAAGAGAACGCGGAATTCCTCTGCTTCTTCTGGCCGACGTACCAGTTTCGCTACTGGAGCTACCCGGACGATTTCGAGCTGGCCCCGGGCGGGACACCGGACGACCTGGCGCCGATGGACCGGCTCACGATGGCGGACCGGGCGCTCCGGGACGTCATCGCGTCCGGCGCGGTCTATCGCACCGAGGCCGGCCTCGAGTTCCGGCGCCTGGCGGGCGCGGCGCCGTAACGGAAATGCGCTTGGATTGGGCGGCCGGGGAAGGCATCGTGGAGGAGCGGGGAGATGTTCATGGAAGGCGCCGAGATCGAGACCGACGACCTCGAAACCATCCGCCGGGTCCTGGCGGGCCACGTGGATGAGTTCGAGCGCCTGCTGACCAAGTATCGCGCCCGCGTTTTCTCCATCGTGCTCAACCACGTGCCGCCGGAGCAGGCGGACGAGGTGGCCCACGAGGCGTTCGTCCGCGCGTACCGGGCGCTCGGCCGCTACAGCCGGCGCCACCCGTTCTCGCACTGGTTGAGCCGGATCGCCCTCTGCGCCTGCCACGATTTCTGGCGGCAGCGCGGGCGAGATCCCGAGATACCCGTGAGCGACCTGTCCGAGGCGCACCGGGCATGGATGGAGCGGACGGGGTCCGCCGGCTCGCAGACCGAATTCGAGGACGCGGCGGCGCGCCGCGAGGCCGCCGAGGTGCTGGACCTGGCGCTTGCCCGCCTGGATCCGGGCAGCCGGACGGTGGTCGTGATGCTCTATGCCGAGGGGCGGACGGTCGCCGAAGCGGCCGGGCTGCTGGACTGGAGCCCCGCGCGGGTCAAGGCCCGCGCCCACCGGGCCCGGCACGCACTGCGGAAGATCATCCGGCAATGGATTCGCTGAACGGGAGAATCGCCATGAGAGAGAAGGAAAAAGCCGAACGCATCGAGCAAGCCCTGCTGGCGGCCCGCGGGCCCCGGCCGGCGCACGAGCCCGCCCCCGGCTGGCAGGACGGCGTGATGAGGGAGGTCCGGCGCCTCGCGTCGCCGGATGGGCGGGAAGCCTGGCCGGTCCTGCTCGAGGCGCCGATGCGCTGGACGGTCCCGGCCTGCGCCGCGGCCCTGGTCCTGCTGCTGGGGCTCAACCTTTATTGGAACCGGACATCCGAGTGGGACCGGATCGAGAGGGTTCTCTCGGATCCGACCGCGCCGGCGTTCAACCGGGAGCAATGGATTCGGTCGCTCTTATAAGAAGGAGTACACCATGAAAAAGTGGAAGATCTTTCTGGGCCTCGCGGTCATCTTCGTCGCCGGTTTTCTCTCCGGCGTCACGGCCACGCGCTGGGTCGTCCGGCGCCGCGTCGAACAACTGGCCGATTGGAACCCGGAGGCCACCCGCCGCGTGATCCTGGCCCGCCTGACGCGGGAGTTGAAGCTGTCGCTCCGGCAGCAAAACGAGCTCGATCCCATCCTCGCCGCGCTCCAGCAGGACCTGCAGCAGGTGCGCAGCCGGCTCCAGCCGGAGGTCCACCGGGTCGTCGTGGAGCGGGCGCGCGAAATGGCGCCCCACCTCACCCCGGACCAGATCGTCGGGCTGCGGCTGTTCTTCCGGCAGCAGCGCGGCCGTTGGCAGGAGGACGGCGAGCCGGCGGGAAAAGAGACGCCATAGGCCCTTGGTCTTTCAAGAATGGAGCAAAGATGAGTTCATTCCTTCGCATGATCGTTCCGCTCCCGGCCTGCCGGGTTTTCCGGGCACCGCTCTGTATCGCGGCCTGGGTGACATTATGCCTGCTGAATCCCGGCGCGGCGCAGGAGCTTCCCGAGGGAACTCCGGAGCTTCAACTTATCCACCGGGGCGGGCTCTACCCCAAGTGGTCCCATGCCAGGAACCTGATCGTCTTCAACGCGCTGCGCGCGGGGAACGCCTTCACCGACAGGATCCCCGGCACGTACGAGATCTTCACCATGAAGCCGGACGGGTCCGACGTGCGGTGGTTGACGGAACATGCGCCCGCCGGGCTCGCGGGATTTCACAAGGGTCAACCCTGCTGGCATCCGGGCGGCGACTACATCGTGTTCACCGCGCAGAACGAATACACGAAGCCATCCAAACGCAACATGGACTCGTTCCCGGGCATAGGCCACAACCACGACGTGTGGATCATGTCCAGCGACGGCCGGCGCTACTGGCGCATCACGAGGAATCCCGGCAACGGGGGCGTAATCCGCCCGAGCTTTTCGCACGACGGGAAGAGGCTGTATTGGAACGAGGAATATTCCATGGAAGCCCGTCCCGGCGTCGGCTCGGAATGGAGCAAGGAGAAAAATCCGAAGGGCGAAGAATGGGGCTTGTGGCGGATCAAGCTGGCGGACCTCGCCTTCGGTCCTGACGGCCCGCGCGTCTTCAACCCCAGGACCGTCCACATCAATGAAATCCATCCGGGCTTGCGCCTGATCGAGGGATCGGGCTTCACTCCGGATGATCAGCACCTGATTTGGGAAGCGGCCAACATTCACGAGACCGGGGGAAAGATGTGGTGGGGCGACATCTACGTCAGCGATCTGAAGGGCGGGGACCCGGTCCGCCTGACCCGGTCCGCGCCCCTCCGCCAGGGAAATGAGAACATGGAGTACTCGCCCGACGGCAGGCACATCGCCTGGTCGCATCACGATGACCCGGAGCCCGGGAAGGAAGTGGAGATCTGGCTCATGCAAAGCGACGGCCGCGCCGCCCGGCAGCTCACCTATTTCAACAAGCCGGGCCATCCCCACCGGCAGATGTATCAATCCCGGGGCCATACGACCGCCTGCGGGGAGCTGGATTGGGGGCCGGGCGGCGACGCGATTGTTTTCAGCGTCAGCAATGGCGCGAGGCTCCAGTGGCCCTTTATGGCCTTCAACATCTACAGGCTGAATCTGAAGGCCGCCAGGAACTAGACCGCCATGACCTCATGTCCCGGGCTGAAGGCTCCGCCGTCGGTGTGTTTCGCTGCCGCCATCCTCGTCTTGTGCGCGCCCTGCGGGACGGCGCCGGCCGAAACCGGACCGAACTCCGCCCCATTCCATGTGGGCTATCGCGTGCTGGATCTTGATGGCCCGAGGGACGGACAAGAGCAGCCGCTCACCGTGGCGGTCTGGTACCCCACCACGGCCGAACCGAAGGGGCACCTCTATGGCGGAGCCGTGCACGGGCTCGTAGCCACGGACGCCGCGCCCCGGGAAGGGGGCCTATATCCCCTGCTCGTGTTCTCGCACGGGTATGGGGGCAGCGGGATCAGCTCGGTGTTCTTTACCGAAGCCCTTGCCGCCCGCGGCTGGATCGTCGCCTGCCCGGACCATCGCGATCGCTACTCGGCCGTCCGCATCCGCACCGGCGCGCAGAAGGACGTGGACCGGCGCGGCCTGCTGAAACACGGCCGGGAAATCGCCGCCTCCGGGCCCGGGGACCGCGACAAGTATCTCTACCGGCTGGACGAGCTGCGGCGCACGCTGGACGGCCTGCTGGCCTCCGAACCGCTGGGCAGGCTGATCGACCGGGATCGGATCGCGGCCGGCGGGCACTCCCTGGGCGGGTTCACGGCGCTCGGCCTGTGTGGGACCATCCCGGAACGGCATGACGCCCGCATCCGGGCGGTGTTGCTCTTTTCCACCGGCGCGGGCGGTTACCTGTTCACCGGGGCCGAACTGGCGGCGGTGAAGATACCGTCCATGTTCTATCTCGGCAAGCGGGAACGCGTGCAAAACCGGAGGCGCGGCGAACATACCATGGCCGAGTTGGCCGACAAGGTGTATGCGAACCTGCCGCCCCCCAAGTACATGCTGGAGATCAAGGAGGCCCATCACTTCTCGTTCAACAACTGCTTCGCCGAGGCGCCCCGCGCCCTGGGCATGGGGGGAACGGAGGAGCAGTTCGAACTCATCCGTCGGTACTCCACGGCTTTCCTGGAGCGATACGTCGCCGGAAGAGAAGACGCCGCCCGCGTGTTGGAGCAGCGGGCCCCCCTGCTCACCCGCTATCTCATGGAAACCGGCCCCGACAAAGACCAACCGCGCTGATGCGCCGGCCCGGGCGTCAATCCCCGTCCTCCGCCGAGCGGTTCCGCAACTCCTTCCATCGGGCCCGGATTCGGCCGATCTCGGCGGCCATGTCCCGGCCGGGAATATCCCGCTTGAACGAGCGGCGCAGGAAGCGGAACGAACAAGCCAGGCGGGCCATCTCGACGAGCAGCAACGCGCAGGGAACCGGGTTCCCTCCGTCCCTGACGGTCAGGCTGCCGAACCCGAACGGCAGCGGTCCGAAAATCCCGCGCAACCGCTCCACCGTGCCGTCGACGACGGCGTCGAACAGGGAGGCCGAGCCACCGGCAATGGAAAACGCTTCGCGCCGGGCGGATTTCGGAGGGTCCGAAGACCGGTTTCGTCCCAGGGCGGCGGTCTCGAAAAATCCTTCCATGCACTATCCCCCTGTTCAACGGCGGTTACGTCCCGGACGCTCTTTTGCGATCCCTCGCTGCTTGACAGGCGGTTAAAAATTGGCTAGGCGTATACTTAAGTGTAACTATAGATCCGGCCATGAGGACTCTGTTGTATTACATCCTGGCGGCTCTACAGCGGTGGTGGCATGCCGGTGCCGCTGCATTCCCCTGGATCGTTCCCTCCCTGCGTGTTCGCCGGGCCAGCCCTGGCCATGGCGGCACACCGTGCGCGTGGACCCTGGTCCCCGCGCGTGCGCCCGTTCCCGCCGGTTGGCTGGCGGCCGGGCGAGGCTCGTCGAGTCGTTCCTTGTGTGTATCCCTTGGCGCCCTCCGGCGCGGGTTGGGCGTGGCGGCCCTCCCGTGCGGCCTGGCGCTGGCCCACAGGTAGGCGCTTCCATAGACCGTGGAAACGCCTTCCCCATAGAGAAGGCGGTTGCTGGCATTTTTTACATGCAGACCAACACCGGGAGGACCCATGAACATGAACGCAGGCGACCTGCTCCGGATGCAACGCCAGGCGAAAAAACTGGCCCGCAAGGCCAACTACGTGGTGGACGCCGCGGAGTCACTCTTGTTCCTACTGGAAAACAATCTCAAGGTGCCTCCCGGCAGCTTGGCACCCGGGACCAGCCGGGTCGACGTCCAGATGGCGATCCGTCCCGACGGGTCTAGCGCGGTCAGGATCAACGGATTGCGGGTGCCGGCGCTCTCGGCCCGCCTGACGCAGCTTTTCGCGCTGCTCCTGGACAACCAGGCCGTCCCGGGCGTGGACGCCGGCATCGCGCACTGGAAATCCGTGGCCGTCCTGTGCGAGCAGCTCGCTGACGAATCCGGCGAGCCGATCAGCCTCGAGTCGTTCAATCAATTGGCGCACCGCCTCCGCGACTGGCTGGGCGCGTACGCCCACCTGCTGGAACGGCCCAAGGGCGGCCAGCGCATCCGTTTCAGGGGCCTGCGGGTCTGAATGCCGCGCCTGTGATCCAGGTACTGTAATACGGTGTCACTATAGGGGGTCCGCCGGCGAGCCCCTGTTCTCTTCAAAGGAGATGCGCCCAAACGAGGCAATGATTTTTTTCCGGTGACACGGTTGTTGCCGCCGAGTGTAACGATGCGCTCGAAGTGAGGAAAAGGCTCACGCGGAGGCAACCGATGAAGAAGAAATCGAAAGTGGAGTTCTACAACGGCGCGTTGGTCCTGCGGCAGAGCGCCGATCGATACGGCGCGCGGGAATTGTGGCTGGGCACGGTACGGCTGTGTCTCCGCCTGCGGGAGTTCATCGTCCTGAAAGTGCTCTGCCTGCTCGCCGTGGCCGATTACCTGGCCGTGCCCGCGATGCTGGACGCGATCGCCGCCGAGGGCCGCCGGTACCTGTGGCGCGGGCGCGACGTCTTCCAGGACCCGGCGCCCGGCGACGTCCACCGCCTGGTCGCGGCCATCCGCAAGGACCTCGAGGCCGCGGGCTGCACGGCCTGCGTCATCGAGACCAACCCGCGCCGCGACGGCGGCTACCGGCTGCACGCCTCGCGCGTGATCCTCGATTTACCCTGGGAGTCCTCCGCCCCGGAGCAACGGTAGTAAACCGTCGCGCGTGGGAACTAATCCCGGAAATACAGCCCGCTGGAAAACGCCAGGCCGGCCCGGATATCCGTCTCGTCCACGCTCTCCGGCGGTTCGTCGCCAAGCCAGGACACATTCTGAACGCCCTCGACAAACAGGTGGAACCGCCGCGCGATATCGTCCACAAAATCCCCCTGGTCCGACAGGCCGCGGCTCGCGGGATACCACTGGAGGCCCACACCGAGTCTCACGTAGTTTTCCCACCAGCGGTCCTCGTGATCCGGAGCCCAGGCATGGTCCAGGATGACATGCGGCAGGATCAACGCATCGCCGATGAACCAGCTCGGGCCGGCCTTGACGTTCCCGTTCCAGAGCAGCGCTTCATAGTCATCCTGCGAGAAGTTGGTTCGGCGGAGTGCGGCATTCTGGTAGAGGAGCAGGGTGACCGGCGTCGCCCCGAGATTATCCCAGTACAGGTCCGCGCCGACCTGCCAGTCCAGGTCGCCCTCCGTGTCGCCCTGCCGGTCATAGTAGGCGCGGTTCACGACCTGACCGTAGAGGCGCAACGGATTGACGAGCGTGGCGGACTCGGGCCTGTAGAGCGGGTAGTATTGCACACCACCGGCCACGTCCACGTGCCGGGACCAGAAAAACTCGTCGACCGAGGCATAGGTCGGGACCAGGCTGAAGTAGGCGCCGACGCGCCGGGCCGCATCGAACCAGCCGACGAGTTTCGCCTCCAGCCAGGCGTCCACGCCGTCATAGGGGTCCACGACATCGGTAAATCCGTCGTGCTGAAACACCACTTGGGACTGGACAGCCAGGTCCAGGCGTTCTTGCCAGGTCGACTCACCGACCGCCGGGCCGACACCACATACGCCCAGGACCACGGCGCCGCACAGGCCGATCTTCCATTTCATGGGTTGTCTCCTTTCCGGCCCTGCCGGAAATCCAGGGTCAGAATCTCTGCCCCACGCCATGCATCCGAGAACACGAGGATCCGCGCCACGTGCCGGTCGATGTCCGATGTCAACCACGGGGCCAGATCCAGCGTGACCGCCTCGGGGCGGCCGCGCGTATTCGGAAGGGACCATCGCACCTTGCGGACGCCGTGCCGCGGGCGGCCGACCAGGGAGCGATCCAGCGCGTCCTTAAGCTCAAGCCAGACGTCGCACTCGTTGCGCGAACGGATCGTCGCGGTAAGCACCGGCGTATCCTGAAGGTCCACGGGCGGGATCCAGCTCCACAACCAACCCGGCCCGCCCTGAATCACGAGCCCCCCGTCCGCCGAACGGAAGAACCTGATTTGGCCGCCGCCCTCGAAACGGGTGTTCTGCAAAATAGGTATCCCAGCCTGGATGACGGGGGTTGGCGAATCCCCGCCTGCAAAATCCGCGCGTAACCGGGGCTGCGCCGCCGAGGGGCGGGCCATGGGTACCGTGTCTCCATGAACCGGCCCGGGAAACATCTTCCGGTATTCCAGACGGACCAAGGCGAGGAAGCGCTCGTACACCCCGTCGCTTTCCATGGCCTGCCGCAGGCTGGTTCCCAGCCCGCCGGCCCGCGCCAGGGCTAGGGTGCCATTGACATCCCAGGTGACCATGGGCGAAATGCGCGCGCCGTCCGCGCGAATGGCCTCCGTCACACCGCACGGACCCCGCATGCGGGGCGCGTCGAGCATGACCTGGAGCCATTCCAGGCCGACCTCGCGATCGGTCAGGATCACGGGAAAGGCCGCGTACGGCGTCACGATGTCCTGTGCCACGTTGGTTTCGGCCAATTCCCGGATGCCCAGGTCGGAGACATAACGGATTTCACCTTCCTCCGACGTGTCATTCGCGGAGGCCAGCAGGCCGGGAATCTCTTCTCTCCTCGAATACCAGGTCCTGGCCTTCTCCTCGTTCGCCAGGATTCGGCGCGCGAGGTCCACATCGGTGTACGGCAGCACGAGGTATTTCCACTGCTCGTGGGAGGAGAATCGGAAGCCCCGCCCGACGGTGACCAAGCCCTCGGGCGTTTCATATTCCCGGCGCTCCCAGCGGCGGTTCCGCCAGATGCGTTCCGCGGCGTCGGGGTCCGGCCAACGTCCATGCAGGGCCATCAGGACCAGCAGCAATTCGCCTTCAAACGGATCGTCGAGCCAGTATCCCGGCTTGGGGTTGTCGTATTGGCCGAACGAGGGGGGCATGCCGGGTTTCAAGACGCGGCACTCGGCCCGGACCTTACCTTCGGCCGGATCGTAGAACATCATCACGCAGTGATCCGAGATCCGGTCGAACGCGGCCCGGTAGCGGGACGCCAGCTCCGGATGGCCCCTGGCGGCGAGCACGTGTGTCACCGCGCGCAGGCTCCAGGCGAACTGTCCGTTATCCAGCCCCGGCACGGCATCGCCCCACTCGTCCGACGGCACGATGCCGTCCGGCGCGACCTCGAACCACGGCAGGCAACCGCCGAACCCGGGATAGCGGCGATCGAAATGCTCGTAGGTTTCGATCTTGCGCGTCAGCAGGTCGAGCGCCAGCGCCGGGGCGCGATCCGGGGAGCCGGGGCAGACAAAGGCCTGCGCCTCGGGGTTCCCGTCGAGGGCGAGGGCGAGGAGGGCCAGGTGCAACGACTCCTTGGAGGCCGCGCTCCATCGTCGCGGGCCACCCTCCGCCCGGCCGGTCTTCGGATCGATCCGGTGGCCGTCAAACGTCAGCCCGGTAACGGCGTCATAGGCCAGGCCGGGTTGATGGAATCCGCGACCCGGGGCCGCCGCGGCATCCGGCATCCACCCGGCGAACGCCCAGAGAAGACCCAGCCACAGGGCCTTTCCTGCTCCGTATGAAGAGAACGCGAACACGGGGTCAACTCCTCAACATGAACCGCCGGTACCGGGCGGCCAGTTCGTTCAATGCCCGTTGCTGCTCGGGGCCCGACAATACGAGTTCATACGCGTACTCCACGAGGACGACATAGTTTGGGAGCGATCGGTCCAGCGCGGCCTCGAGGGCCGATTCCCAGCCGCCTTCGTGATCACGCAAGTGCTCCTGTGCTTTCTTAAACAAAGCGACCTTCTCGAGGTCATCCTCGTCGGAGTCTAGGGCCTCCCGCTCCTCCATGTCATCATACGGCATGCGGGCCAGGGGATCGGCATTGTCCCAATCGGCGCGGGCCCCATGCTCTTGTCCCTCCGGCGCAGGGTTCTTCTTTCGAGAGGTCTTCAGGACGGCCCCCACCCGGCAGCAAAGGGTCCGAAGGCCTTCCGCGCCTTCGGCCAGCAGGGCCAGGTCATCCTCCGGCGTCGCCCGGGCGCACCAGGCGATCTTGGAGGACAGGATTTCATGCTCGATCTGGCGCAGTGTTTCCAGGTAGGCTAGGAGACTTCGTCGGTCGGCCGCGGCGCGCTCCTTGTCGGCCCTTCGTTTTCTCCCGGCCTCCCGCCGCTCCTCCCAGCCGAGGATGTACTCGCCCACCCGATGCATGGCCTCGGTCACCCTCCCCATCTCCGCGAGCAACAGGCGGTAACACAGGGCCCGGTAGGTCTGCATCGCCGGCGTCCATTGCCCCTGCTCGTGGCATACCGCCTTCAGCATGGGCCACAACAGCAGGATCAGTCCGAAGAAAGCGCGCAGGCGATCCGTGGGCGGCGGGTCCACAAACAGCTCGTAGGCCGTCAGGGCCCTGTACCCGGCTTTGAGCAGTCCGCCCCAATCCGAGTTCCGGCGACAGCTCTCGGCGAGCTGGAATTCGCGCAGGAAGTTCCCCGACGGTTCGGGATGCTCAACGGTCTCCTTCAAGCGTTGTTCCAGCAGGGCCTGCCGGAGCAGCCAGTCCTTCGCCGGGTGCTTCCGCGAAAAATACTCGCGGATCGTCTGCTGCTCCGGCGGCCGGGTCATGAAGCCGGTGGCCGTGCCGATGATGGTGATATGCGTGTTGACCTGACCGCTAAGGAACCCGCCTTGTTCGTCCCCGCCGGACCGGGTGTGCGCATGAAACATCCACCAGGACCCCTTGTGCAGGGGAATATCCGTGCCGTCGCGCAGGGCGCGCAGGCACAACCAGAGCGTCCAGAAGAAATGGCTGGAGGCCTCCAGCGGGATGACCGCCCGGGGCCGGATCAACCGGCGCCGCCTCGACTCGTAATAGTCGATCTGTTCCCGAACCCACTCCTGTTGGGGCCTGTTGCTCTCCGGGTTTTGCTCGGCTTCTTCTTCCCCGTCCGGATCGGGCCGGGGCGGCCCGCTGGGGTTACGGCCGGCCATGGGATCCACCTTCCGACGAGGACGGGCGGTCTTTTTCCCTCAACCGACGCAGGAATTCCTCGTCCCGCGCCTGTTCCGCCTGCAACCGGGCCAGTTGGCGGCGCAGGGCGGCCAGTTTACGAATCACCCAGAGTCGCTCCGCGGCGAAAGCCAGGCCGCCGAGCAGGATCAGCCCGAGCACCACCAGGACCAGGATCCGCGGCCACGGAACCGGCCAGAGCACGGCGGCCATCCGATGACGCCAACTCGCCAGCCGCGACGCCAACTGCCCCGGCGGGACCCCGTCAAGGATGCCGCCCCAAAGCTGGAAAAAGGCGTCGTTGCCCACGTCGTTCTCCATGTGACTCCAGCGGGGCAGGCTCGGATAGGCCACGCCCGTCCGGATCGCCATGTCGATGGCGGACGCGCAGGCCGGATAGCGCGAACGGAAATAGTGCTCGAACGGGTCCGGGAAGGCCGGCACATGGCCCAGGCTGTCCACCTGCCTGCGCATGCCGTCCCCGACCAGGAAACGGAGAAGGCGCTCGGCGTCGGGATGCCGCGCAAACCGGGTGAGCGCGAGATGGGCGCCGCCCAGGAAGGTCCTGGAATCCTCCGCCCGGCCGGATGCCGAGGGCAGGAGCCGCACCTCCACGTGCGCCGGCCAGTCCGGGCCCATCCGCTCCAGGAGGTCCGCGACAAACCAGGGGCCGGTCACGATCAAGGCCACCTCTTCGTTAAGAAAGAACTTCTCCAACCGCCGCAGGTCGCCGACGAACGCCTGGGTGTGCGGAACCAGGTTGGTCAGGTACTCCAGGGTGGTCATCAATCCTTCCGCCGGCAACACGGCTCGACTCGCGGGATCCACCACCCGGCCGCCCATGGCATGCAGCCAGGCGGCAAACGTATGCAGTTGATTCCAGTCCCGGACGCGATCCAAGCCCAGCGCGCGGATGAATTTTGTCTGCGGTCCCGCCACCTGAGGCTGCACGCCGGCACACGCGTCTCGAAAGGCCTCGAACGTAGACAGGGCCGGCACGCCGGAGGGCCACGCCGCCTTCCGGACATACAACACGCGCACGTCCACGTGCCAGGGCAGCGCGTGGAGGACCCCGTCGGGCGCCCCGCACGTGGTCAACAGATTCCCGCGGCCGGCGGCCTGCAACGAGCGTACCAGGTCCTCGAAGCCGGCGCCCAGCGGCCGGAGCAGCCCCTGCTCCACCAAGTCCGCATGCCACGTAGTGGGATCGTGAATGATGTGCGGCGGATGGAGCGGGTTCGCCTGCCGCGCCAGGTCCATCAACTCGCCATGGGCCCCCGTCCAATACAGCATCCGGAGGCGAAGCGGAATGCCGCATTCCCGCTGCAACGCCAGGAAGACGCCCATCTCGCGTTCCTGGGCCAGGACCAATTGCGCGCGGTGCGGCGCCCGCTTGAGCTGTTCCGCGGAATCCCCGTCGTCGAGGATGGACCCGTACCGAGCGCAGAACGCGTCAATCGCTTCCGCGGAAGGGGCGCGTTCCAGCGGCAATTCGTGGCCGATGATCCACAGCCGCACCGGTTCCGCGGGGGCCACGTCCGATGCCGGAGCGGGCCCCGGCCAGAACACCAGGGCGCCACAACACAGAAGCAGCCAACACGGCCAACCCGACTTCATTGCCGTACGCTAGCCCCGTCCCGCAGGCTGGGTCAACTCTTATAAACCCGGCCCATGCGTTTACACTCAACTCGCTAATTTTGCGCTTATTGCGCATTTCAGAGAAAGAAATTTTCTTTGTGATTTTTTCCGTCTCTCTGTGGAAGGGAGACGGACATGACGAAGTCAGCCAGCATGGACAACAGGCGGGCGCGGCGGCCCCGGGCGGCCGCCCAGCACGTCGCGGGTCGCCTGCGCTCGCTGGCCGCCGCGGCGCTGGCCCTGGCGTCGGATGCCGCCTCCGCGGCACGTCGGCCGGACCCGGCCCCGCACGGGGCTGGCACGCCCGTGACGGTTTATCCGCACTACCATGGACTCCTGGGCCTGCGGCATGTGCCCGGCCGCAGTGACACGTTCGAACTGGCGCTGGAACCGTTCACCCTGCGGGTATCCCCCCGCGTATTTGTCCTGCTCCTGGCGCTCGCCCAGGGGGACGGCCGCGATCCCATCCCGACGGAGGACCTGCTCACGGATATTCGAATCCTCGCGGCGGATTACACCTGGCGCGGCAAGCCGTGCTGGACCGATCCCAACCCGGCGACCGTGTATCGCCTGGTGGCGGATCTGCGAAAACGGCTGCGCGGGATGCACCTGGAGGAGTGCCTGATCGAGACTCACCAGCGCGGGACGGCCGGCTACACCTTGCACGCCCGCGCCATCTTTAAGGATCTGCCCGCCCGGGAGCGCTGAAAAATCAACCCATGAGAACGAGGAAGAAACCGACAGCAGCCAACAGGAGGACGAGTTCATGAATCCCAATCAGTCACGCAACAAACGCTTCGGGACGGGAGCACGGCGGTGGGTGTGCGGCGGGTTGCTGCTTTTCGCGGGCCGGCCGTTCGTGGAGGCCGCGCCGCAGATTGAACGCTTCGCGGCTTCGAGCGGCGCCCTACAATTCGCCTGGGCAGGCACGACGGGCGTGACGTACCGACTGGACCGA
Organism: Kiritimatiellia bacterium; assembly: GCA_018001225.1. Lineage (NCBI taxonomy): Bacteria > Pseudomonadati > Kiritimatiellota > Kiritimatiellia > Kiritimatiellia bacterium. The sequence goes on from JAGNIJ010000003.1 coordinate 48,967, forward strand.
AGCCCGGACCTGCTGTCCTGGTCCAACCTGTACAGTGGAATCATCGGCACGGGCGTGGTGGTCCGCAGCACATCGCCCGTTGCCGGCCACGGCTTCTACCGTGTCAGCGCCACCGCGCTGCCCACCGGCTGGGTGGAGGTCATCCAGCTCCTCGACGACTTTGCCTGGCCCTCCGATGCGGATCCGACCGGGCAGGAGGAGCGCGGCTATCGATATTACGGGCGCCTGGGCAGTGATCGCGGCGACATGGGTGCCGGCTTGCAGGCTCACAGCCTCACGGTGACCAACGGGACCCTGGTGGCGGTCGCCACCAGCGGGCCACAGGGCACCTCGTGGGTCGGCCGGTGGCACTCCACCAGCCACACGGCCCTGGAGACGGCGGAAGTGTTGAATTTCGCGGCGCCGTTCTCGCCGCTGATCCGCGAGAATTGGCAGCCCCGGGTCAACGCCCTGTATGTCCGCCTGAAGGGATCCGGCACCATCAAGATGGAATTGAAGGGCAGCGCCAACAACCTGCTCGCGAGTTGGACCAGCGCGGGGACCTGGGGGCCCGGTTTCCAGGAAGTGCGTTTCCCGATCGCCTACCCGGCCGCGTACCCCGCCGTGAAGCTGGTCAACCTGGTCGTCGAATCGCCTTCGGCCCTCGAGTTCGATGAAATCGGGATGAAGCTTTCCGTGCCGCGCTGGTTGCATGAAGACGTCCTGCGCTATGCCTTTGCCGCCTCGCACGCGTCGCTGTACCGGGGCTATGACGCCGCGTCGGGAAATACGCGGGACCATATTCATTGGCCCGCCGGCCACTTCGACTCGATGCCCGCCGCCGGCTTCCAGGCCCTGGGGGCCGCCCTCGCGTACGACATGGGGCTCATGGCGTACGAGGCGGCGACACAAATCGTGGCGCGCAGCGTGGCCGCGCTGGTCGCGGCGCCCAGGCATCGGGGACTCCTGCCCCACTGGATGGAGCACGGCGTCCCCAAGGATTGGTCCACCGTGGACACCGGGCTCGCGCTGATCTCGAGCCGGCTGGCCTGCCAGATCCTCGGCCTGGCGGCGGAACTGGCCGCCGTGCAGAACCTGATCGACGCGATCGAATGGGACCCGCTCATCAACGCGCAGGGACAGGTCGCTCATGGCTACACGGCGGACCTGTCGACGTCGCCCTACTTCTGGGTGAACTGGGACGGCGAAGGCGCCGTTGTACAAATGCTGCGGTTGCTCCAGGATCCCTCGGCGCCGTTGTTCACGATGGATCCCGCCGCGCCGATCTACGGCGGCCGGGGCTTCATTGTCGAGATCGCCGGCCTGCTGGCGCCGGCCTTCGCCGGGCTCGACGGCGTGGACCGGTACGGCGTGGACTGGGGCGCGCGTCGCCGCGACATGCTGGCGGCCCAGAAGGCCTACTACCCCGCGAACCATCCCGCGAGTCTCGCGGCCACCCTCGGGCTGTATGGGCTCAGCTCCATCGAGGTCATCAATGCCCTGGCCAATACGGCGTACCTGGCCGCGGGCATCGGAACCCCCACCGTGCCGGCGGAGGACGGCGGCGGGTGGATATGTCCGCACTATGCCGTCATGGCGGGAAGCCTCGATGGGCCCGGCCTCGAAACGTTCCTTGTCCGGCTGCGCGAACTCGGCGTGTTGCAGCCGCTGATCGGCGTCCCGGAAGGCGTGAAGGCCGGCCACGCCGGAACGACGCCGGAACGATGGCACAGCGCGCAGATCACCCTGAACACCTTCTTCCATGTCGCGGGACTCTACCACACGATCCGCGCCCGGGACGGCGGCGCCGACGTTGTGTATGAAGCCGTGCGCACCGATCCCCGGTGGCGCGCCGCGCTGGAGGTCCTGTTTCCATGACCTGGCTCGCGAGACTACCCGTGGGAACCCGCCCGCGTCGCGCTCGGCCGGCCCCAGGGCCGGCCCGCGGGACCGCCGTCTCCGGACGCCACGAGGAGGTCACGAGGAGCCCGGCAGGGACGAATCGCCTTTTCCCGGAGCAATCATGGACGCCCCATACTTCGGCACGAGGAGAACCGTGTCCTAGACGCTTTCGCGGCGAGGCTCAATACTGTCGTCAGAGTAATAAAACCATGAGCGACACGCACCTGTTGAACGCGCGGCGCGGCGACCGGCCGCCGGGCATAATCCCGGTGGCGGCGCCAGCGCTGACGGCCAGCGCGGACGCGAGCGCATGGCATGCCACGTACAACGGATAAGGCTCCATGACGGAAAAATCAAGGTGCGGGATGGCGGCGGTGGCGGTCGTCATCGCGCCGGCGGCCATCGCCGCGGCGCGCAGCCGCGGGGGCCTGCCCGGCGTGCTTTCGGCCCTCCGCGAGTATCCATTCTGGTTCTGTCTCCAACTGGCCGGGGCGCTGGGGCTGGCCCTGCTGATCGCGTGGGCGCTCTCCGCCGTGGGCTTCCTCGCGCGCCGACTCCTGCGCGACCGGCACGGCCCGGGCGGCGAACGCCGCCGGCTGGTTCTGACCGCGGAGAGCGTGATCGCGGGCCTCGTGTTCATCGGGCTCGCCCTCGGGCGCGATGTGACGCATACGTATCACTCCCCCCATAACGCGAGCTGCATCGAGCTGCGCCGCCCGGCCTGGATCGAGACACCGCTCGGCATGAGCTCGGGCTCCGATTGTTTAGTCCCGGTGATCATGACCTTCCGTGACGAAACGGGGCGGGCCACGACGCGGCACGGCAGCGAGTTCAAAAACGATGATCCCGTCGAACTGCTCGCTGGCCGCTCCATCCGCTGGAGCACGGGCGGCCCGCCGCGCGCCATGGTCGGACTGATCGAAGCACAGGGCTACTTCTTCTTCCCCGACGACGTGCAGGATGAGCATCAGGATCCGCCGGCCTCCGCGATGGACGCCTTCCTGCGCGGCGAGCCGATCGCGCAGGTGAATCAACTGATCCGCGACGCACGAAGGAGCGACCCATGATCCCGTTCAGCGGTCTGCGCGCGGGCCTCCATCCGTACTCCCGCCTGGGCGCTCCGAGCCGGGCGAGGAGGACACAGGGAGGCGTCGGCGCGGTTTTCCGCGCGATCTCCGGCAAAGAGCCCGGCGGGACAAGGAGGGTGGATGCAGTGACGAATGGATCGGACTCGTTCACACTGGAGCCAGGATATAAACAGATGAGCGACATCTACCATCTCGTGGCGCGGCTCGGTGACCGGCCGGAGGTCGTGATCCCGGTCGCGGAACCGACGGCGCTGGTCGTGGAGAACGGCGCACCCGCCGGCCGGCCCTGGCAGCCGCCCGGCTCCGGGTCGGAACTGTGCGTCGCGGCGCCGGGCGCCGGGCCCGGCCCGCTGGCCGTCGCGCGCGCGGCGTCGGCGCGGATGCTCTGGAACGGAGAGCCCGCCCCGCTCCTCGCGGAAGGCGCCGAGCGGGACGAGTTCATCTTCCCGCGCTTCGACCTGGCGGTGCACGTGACGGTCTTCCGCGAGGCCACGCTCCGGACCGCCACGGAGGCGCTCGCGGGCCGGATTTGCCTGCTGTGCCGCGCGCCCCTCGTCCCGGGCTCGACCGTGTACCACTGCGCCTGCGGCGTGGTGCTGTGCGCCGAACGGGGCGGCTGCGCGGCGGACGCGAAGAACTGCCCGCGCTGCGCGCAGCCGGTTACCCCTTCGACGAAAGGCTGCTTCACGCACTGGCCGCCCACCGAGGAGACATCATGATCGCCCGGGAAACATCACAACCGCTCGCCGGACCCTTTGACCGCACCCGCCGTTTTCCCTCGATCGTGGGCGCGCCGGCCGATCCGGTCTCGCGCCTCGCGGCGCTGGGCGTGATCGTCGCCGGCTGCGGCAGCGTCGGCCTGACCCTCGTCCTGCACCTGGCGCGGCTGGGCATCGGCCGGCTGCTCTGCATCGACGGCAAGAAGATCAAGCCCGAGAGCCTGCTGACCCACCCGGTCACCGCGGCGGAGCTCGGGCGCCCGAAGGCCGAGGTCGCCGTCGCGCTGGCGGAGCGGGCCAACCTGGAGGTGGACGCCCGCGCGTTCGTCGGCCGACTGGAGCAGCAAAGCCTCTACGACCTGCTCGGCTACGATTACCTGGTCGCGGCCGTGGACCATCCGCGGGCCGAGCTGGCGGCCGGCGCGGTCAGCCGCGCGCTGGGCATTCCCCTGCTGCGCCCGGCCGTCCACGGCGAGACGCTGACCGCGCAGGTGCAGTGCTTCGGCAACCGGGCGGAGGCGGACCCGTGCCCGGGCTGCCTGTTCGGGACGCGGGACTGGCGCGACCTCGACGCCGGGCGGCGTTTCGCCTGCGACGGCTCGGAACTGCCGCCGGGGACGGAGGCCCCGACGATGAGCCTGCCGAGCCTGTGCAGCCTGGCCGCGGACCTGTGCGCGCACCAGCTACTGCGCGACGCGCTCGCGCTCGGGCAACCCGTGCGGGACACGGCGATCTCCTACTCGGCGCTCGCCCACCGCGCGCTCGTCGGCCGGCTCGCGCGCGCGCCGGACTGCCGCGCCGCGCACCGCGTCCTGAAACCCGTGAAGATGCGGAAGCCCCTCGCCGCGTGCACGCCCGCGGATCTGCTCGAGGCCGCCGCGCTGCCGGCGGAGGCCGCGTACCTGGCCGTGGACGACGACTTCGTGTTCGTGGAGCTCGCGCACTGCCGCTGCGGGCGGGACCTGGCGCCCGGCCGGTTCACCCGGCAGCCCGACGCGCTGCCGGGCTGCGCCTGCGGCGGCCTGGCTGCCGCGGTCGGCATCGGGACGTGCCGCGAGGCACCCTTGCGCGATTGGGCCGCGCGCCGCGCGGTCCCGCTGGCCGCGCTCGGTGCGGCGGAGGCCCGCTACGCCGTGCTCACGGCGGGGCCGGACGGCGTACTGCTCCACGGCCCGGGAAAGGAGCACACGACATGAAACTGAACGCGCTGGACCGGATCGAGTTCGACGCCGCGTCGATGAAGAGGATGGATGACGCCCGCCGGAAGATCGACGCCTCCACGACCTGGGGGCGGCGCAAGCTGGCGGAATACGGCGACGTCGTGAAGCTGGACCAAGCCGCGCGATACCGGATGAAGCTCGCGGACTGCCAACTGGCGGCCGCGCCGCTGCACATGATGGTGGCCATGAACGTGCCCGTGCCCCGGACGCCGAACACCGACGGCGAACTGCGCACGGGCGAACTGGCGGTCCTGGGCATCGTCTATCCCGAGGATGTGCTGCGGCAGCCGCTTCCCGGCTCGTTTTTTGTCGAGGTGCTGTACCCGCCGGACGTCTTCCATCCGAACTGCGCGCCGGGCCCGCGGCAGCAGTTGTGCCTCGGCGCCGTCATGCCGCGCGGCATCCCGGTGCGGGAAATCCTCCTGCTCTCCTACGCCGCCCTTTGCGGCCAGAGCGTGACGATCGACTTCACCGATCCCGTGGGCGTGCTCAACCTGGAGGCCTGCCGGTTCTTCGAGGCCCATCCGGCGGCCCTGCCGCTGACGACCGAGCCGTTCCTGCGCCGCGAGGAGAATGCCGATGCCTGATGCCCGTGTCCAGATGCCCGCCCGGCCCGTCCGCGCGCACCGGCCCGCCCGGCGCGGCGCTACGCTCCACCGGGAACCCGGCGGCTGGTCGCGGCTGATCCGGCCGGCCGCGGCGCGGGAGATCTCGCTGGACCGGGCGGCACAGCGCCCGGCCCTGTGGCGGCCCATCCTGTCGCCCAATCGCCGACGGGGTTCATGGGCGGCGGACTTCCCCACCCTGCGGCTGGACTCCGAAGATCACGCCGTCCTGGCCGACTGGCTGCGGGCCGCCTTCTCGGCCGCGCCCGCGGCTCCCTCTATGTGGACCGCGCCCGCGGAGACGGACCTGGCCGAATGGATCCCGCCCGCTGCCCGGACGCTCCGGTGCGGCCGGGAACTGCGCGAGCTTCGCGTCCTGCGCGAAGAGCACGCGCTCGTGCTGCGCGTCGCGCTCGCGCCGCCGTTTCCGGCGACGGCGCCGGGCGGGGCGTTGGCCGAGCGGATGCTGCTGGACTGGCAAGAGCGAGTTCGAATGGCGCGCATCGTGGCGGACCCGACGGAAGGGTTCGTCGCCGAGACGGACCTGACGGGCGCGCCCGCGGCCGTGGCGGAGTTCCTGGTTCAAGCGGCCGCGGACTGCCTTCGGCATGCCGTCGGCCCGATCCTGCCCGCGCTGCGGCGGCTGCGGGAAAATATGCCTTGGCTGGCCGGCATCGCCTTCCTGTGGGATCGGCCGGCCTTAACGGAAGACACCAACCGGAAAAGGAGAAAACCATGACGGAAATGATCAGGATGAAAGCCACGACGCTGGACGGCGACGCGAGTCTCGAGATGGACGTCGCTCCCACGGCGCAGACGAGCGAGGTGATCCAGTCGTTCACCTCCGCGTTCCAGCTCCCGCAGAACGTGCCGTGGAGCTTCCACCGGTCCGACACGGGCGAGTTCCTGGCCGCGACCGACCGGCCCATCGGTTCGTACGTGGAAGCCGATCACAGCCGGATGCTGGAAGTCACGCTGACGCCGAACCCGAAGGCGGCGTAGCCGGGGTGAGGCCGGCCCCGGGCGCGGGCCCGGGGCCGGAGGAGCCCGGAAAGGAACCATGTCCGCCCGTCTGGAATTGCTGGACCAGGCCACCGGCCGCGTGCTGCTCGAGCGCCCGTTGCAGCCCGCCGACCTGGCGCTGTGCGGCTCGGAATTCTGGCGCGAACAGTTCCTGCGCCGCGGCCGCCCGGACGTGACGTTCGAGGATCTCGACCTGGCGCTCGTGCTTGGGCGCTTCGTGCCGGGACTCGACCGGGGCTTCGCGCTCCGGGGCCGCGTCCGGGATTCGGCGGAGCCCTGGGCCCGCCTGGAGTTTCTGCCCCCGGCCCTGCAGGTCGTGTGGCTGGAAATGACCGCGGCGCTGATGAAGAGCCGGCCGGCGGACCCGGACGCCCGGGTCTCCGGCCGGATCGTGATCGATGCCAAGGGCCTGCCGCTCGGCGACGCCTTCCACCGGCCGGGCGTGACCTACCGGCCGCCCGGGTTGCTCCGCTATCCCTTGCGCCGGTTCCCCGAGCCGGCGAACCGCGAGGCCCCCTGGCCGGCGCCGTTCCCGGTGTACTACCTGGCCGGCGCGCGCGAGCGCGCGGAGCGCTTCGCCCGGCTCGGCGCGGCGCAGTCGCCGCCGGTGGAGACCGGATGCTTCCTGCTGGGCCATCCATGCTCCTGTCCCGAAAGCGGCGAACTGTTCCTGGTGATCACGGAGGCCCTGCTGATCGAGGGCGCGGAAGCCGGCCCCTACCACATGGAAATGACCGGCCGCGCGTGGGCCTCGCTGCAGGCGATCCTGCGCCGACGCCGCGAATCCGGGTCGGTTGCGCGCCCGGTGGGGTTCGCGCACGGGCACCCCTTCCTGCCGGGGATGGACGCCTCGGCCTGCCCGGACTGCGCGCGGCGGAAAGAATGCGACGTGACCTCCGTCTTCATGTCGGAAGAAGATCGGCGGTGGATGGCCTCCGTGTTCGCGCACCGCAGCCCGTGGCAGGTGGCGCACGTCTTCGGGCTCGACGCGCGCGGCGGCCCCGCCGAGGGGCTGTACAGCCTGGAGGGCGGCGCCTGGGAGGCGAGGACGTACAACGTGATTTCGCGGCGGCCCGAAGATTTTCCAATCCACCCCGGGGAGGATGCATGAAAAAGCGCGACCGCACGACGCTGGGCGACCTGTTCAGCCTGGCCCCGAAGGAAACCGACGCCGCCACGCGGCTGGAGGAGAGCATCGAGGAATACGAGCAGCGCAAGGAGGAGTTGAGGTCCGGCCCGGCGCGGCCCGCCGTGTTCCTGGGCATCATGCCGGGCTTCGGTCCGCACACCCGCGCGCTGTGCGTGTTCGAGGACGGGACCGAGGCGATCCCCGTGGTCCTGGACCCGGAGCTGGCCACGGCCCTGGCGCCGGGCGACCAGGTGCTGGTGGACCACCGCGCGACGGCGCTGCTGGGCCTGGACGGCGCGCGACCGCACGCGGGCGAAACGGTGCGCCTGGAGCGGACGCTCTCCGAAACCCTGGTCGAAGTCTCCAGCCGGGACGAGCGTCATGTCCTGCATTGCACGCGCCGGCTCGCTCGGCGGGTCGCCGCGGGCGAGGTCCGGCCCGGGGCGCTGCTGATCGCCAACCTGCGCCAGCGGGTGGCGTTCGCGGACCTGCCGGAATCCAACGAGTTTTCCTGGTTCAAATTCCTGGACCGCGCGCCCATCCCCGACATCGTCCCGGCGCGGGACATCGGCGGCCCGCCGGCCCTGATCGAGGAATGCCTGCAGCACCTGGACCAGGAACTGCGCGCCCCCGGGGTCCGCCGCCGCTACGGCCTTCCGCGCTCGGCCTTCCACCTGCTCGTCGGGCCGACGGGCACCGGCAAGACGCTGGCGATCCAGGCGATCCTGCGCGGGGCGGCCGAGCTCATGGCCCGGGCGCTCGGCGTGCCGCCGGCCCAGGTCCCGCCGCGCGTGATCCGGTTCCGGCCGGACCAGCTGTTGAGCCCCTGGCTCGGTACTTCGGACGCCAACGTGGCGCGCTGCTTCGACGAGATCGGCCAGCTCGCCCGCGCGCCCGTCCGGGGCGCGCACGGCACCGCCGTGCCGCTGCCGGTCATCGTCGTCGGCGAGGAAATCGAGGGACTCGGCCGGCACCGCGGCACGGACCACGACGGGGTCTATGACCGGATCCTCACAACGTTTCTTCAACGCCTGGACCCGTCGCGACCGGAGTTCCGCGACCACGCGATCCTGTGCCTCTTCACGAGCAACGCGCCGCACCTGCTGGACGCCGCGATGCTGCGGCGCTGCGGCATGCGGACGCACCGGTTCGGCCGCCTCGCCCGGCGCCGGGAGTTCCAGGCGGTCGCGGACACGCAGTTGAAGCGGGTGCCGCTGGCGGGCGCGGCGACGGCGGAGGAGCGGACGCGCGAAACCGTGCTCGAACTCGCCGGCTGGCTGTACGCGGCCGAGGACCCGGAGGCCGTGGCCGAACTCCAGTACGTGGGCTCGGGCGAAACGGTCCCGGTCCGGCGGCGGGACTTCCTGACGCCGGCGGTGGTCAACCGCGCCGTGATCCAGGCGTCCGAGGAAGCCTGCCGCCGGGAGGCGGCGGGCCTCGAACCGGCCGGCGTGACGGTCGAGGAACTGAAGGACGCGCTGGACCGGCAGGTCCGCGACCTGGCGGCGCAGTTGACCGAGCACAACGCCCGCGAACATCTCGATTTGCCGGACGGCCGCCGCGTGGGGGCGGTCCGGCGAATCCGCCCGCCCGTCGTGCCCCGGCACGCGGCGGTCCGGGCGACGGCAGAGACACACCCATAAAAGGAGAACGAAGATGGAAATGACACGGACCAGGGAACGGGGAACGGCGATCGCGGGGCTGCCGCTGTTCGGCGGCGACGACCCGGAACCGGCGGCGGGCATCGGGCTGACGATCCAGTCCGGACCGTTCAGCCAGCATGTCACGGTGCCGGCGGGAACGACGGTCGGTGAAATCCGCCGCCGCTTCGGCGTGCGGCTGCACATCGCGCCGGGCAGCGCGGCGCAACTGAACGGCGATCTCGCGGCGGACGAGGCCACCGTCCGCGCGGGCGAGTTCCTGACGTTTTACCCGCGCGCGGGGGAGAAGGGCGCGGCCTGACGCGGGGGGGACGAGACCATGGAGACGCTGACCATCTCGGGGACCGAGATCACGGCGCGCACGGCGGAAGGCCTGTCGGCCTCGATGCCGCTGCGCGAGTTCACGGCCGGCCTGCAGCCCGCGCGGACCGGCCTGGAGGAGGTCGTCTATCCCGACGGGGTCAAGCACGTCTGGACGCGGCACCCCATGGCCATCCTGCTCTACGAGCGCCCGCCGCAGGCGGTGCGGGTCCGGTGGATCGCGCCGGACTCGCCCGCCACCCACGGCTATGCCACCCGCTACCGCGAGTACAAGATCAGCCTGCCCTACCTGGTGATCTTTGCCGTCTTCGCGGTCCGCGACACCGAGGTCGGGCTCCGCCTGACGCAGCGGTGCGAGGTGTTCTTCCGCCGCGAGCCGCTGGCCAGCCTGGCGGACGAGCTGCTCTATCCCTGCCTGCTGAATGCCACGAAGCACAAGCCGCCCGACCGCGTGATCCCCTACTCCGCCGCCGACCCGCGCGCGGTCGCCGTGCCGGGCAAATGCCTGTCGTGGTTATGCTCCCAGCACCTTCCCCTGGCGCCGTTCGATCCGCTGCCGATGAACGCGCGCATCCGCGCAAGCCTGGCCGGGCTCGTCGAGCACCTGCTCTACTCCGGGTTCAACCGCAGCTCGGACAGCGGCACATGGCCCGGCGAGGAAGCGAGCTGGTTTACGATCTACCAGAAGCTGGGCGTGGACTCGCGGGTGGCCTCGCCCGAGGCCTGGGCGCAGGCCACGCGGGGGAACCCCGATTTCATTTTCGACGTGCCGTTTCTGCGGACGGGCTTCCCGGCCGGCGAGGTGGCCGAGCGGCTGTTCCGGGAGTTCAACGCGGCCGTCCCGCCGGCGGAGACCTCGCGGGACCTCGCGCGGCGGGTCTTCATCCGCGCGCCGGCCCGGCGGTTCAACTACCCGCACCGGATGTGGGCTTCGGAGGGCACCTGACATGAGCATTCCCGTCTACCTCAAGAAAGCGGAGGGCGAACCCGAGCCGGCCGAGGAGGTGTACTACCTGCTGACCGGCGACGGCCTGTTCCTGAACCGCCATACCCCGTTCTTCTCGTCGAGCGTTCCCGCGCCCGGCGGCCCGCCCGCCCTGCGCCGGCACCGGGCCTGGCTGGAAAACCGGTTCCCCACGATCCCGGGCGCGCTGCTGGAGACCGTCGTCGGATTCTTCGACCTCGTCTGCCGCCGCAACGCGAGCGAGGCCATTGTGCTGCTGACGTGGAACAGGCGGACTGGCTACGACGTGCTCGTCCCCGAGCAGCAGGCCACCGGCGGACAGTGGCTCGGGGGCCGGCCCGTCCCGCTGCGGATCGATTACCAGGTCCCCCCCCTCCCCGCCGGCGCACAACTGGTCGGCGACATCCACAGCCACGGCCCGCTGGGCGCCTTTGAAAGCCCGCTGGACCGGCAGGACCAGCGGCAGTTGGCGGGTCTCCACGTCGTCGTCGGGCACCTCGACCTGCTCCGCGAGCCGCCCGACCTCTTCGCCACGATCGCGGTGGACGAATTCGCGTTCGAGGTCCGGAACCCGATCAGCCTGTTCGAGGGCTACCGCGGCCGGCGGCCGGAGGACGTGCCGCCGGAGTGGCTGGAGCGGGTGCGGTTCGAGACGGGGGCCCTCTATGCCGAGCGCGGCGTCCGGGAGATGTGCCCATGAGCGATACCGCCTCCATGCCCTGGTTGCAGGCCCGGTTCCCGGCCGGGGGGTTGTCCGTCAAGATCGTCGGCCTCGGCGGCACCGGCTCGCAGGTCGCGCGCGGGCTGTGCCTCTACCTCGGGGCCGCGGCCGCGGACAGCCGGATCGTACTGCTGGACGGCGACGCGTTCGAGCCGGCCAATGCCTCGCGGATGTTCTTCAGCCGGCCGGGCAACAAGGCCGAGGTGCTCCGGGAGGATTTGCTGCCGTTCCTCGCGGACAGCCGCGTGACGCTGCTGGCGGCGGGCGAATACGTGACGGCGGAGAACCTGCCGCGGTGGATCCAGTCGGGCGACATCGTCTTCCTGTGCGTGGACAACCACGCCACCCGGAAGCTGGTCGGCGACTTCTGCGCCGGGCGCGGCGCGGCGCCCGCGCCGGCGGACCTCACGCTCATCAGCGGGGGCAACGACGGCATCGAGACCACGCCCGAGGGCGAGGTGCGGCGCGGGACGTACGGCAACGCGCAGGTGTACCTGCGGCGGAACGGGGCGGACGTCACGCCGGACCTGTCCCGGTTTCATCCCGAGATCGCGGCGCCGCGCGACCGGCTGCCGACGGACAAGGGCTGCTCTGAACTGATGGACTCGGTGCCCCAGCTTTTTTTCGCGAACCTGCTCGTGGCCTCGGTTATGCTGAACACGTTTTACCTGCTGGCGTGCGGGGCGCTCGGTTACCACGAAATCGCCTTCGACCTGGCCGAAGGGCTCTGCCGGCCGGTCGGCGCTCCCCTGGAGCCCCGGGGCTTATGAAACCCGATACACAGAAGAAAGAGCGGCGCGAGAACCGGGAACTCGCGCTGCTCATGGCCGTCGTGCTGCTGCTGGTCGCCTTCGGGCTGGCGGTGCTCGCGAGCGCGGGCAGCGTCCGCGGCCGGGCGCTGGCGGGCGACCCGGCCTACTTCGTCAAGCGCCAGGCGGCCTGGTTGATCCTCGGTCTCGCGGCCGCGTGGGCGGGGTACCGCCTGCCGTACCCGCTCTGGCGCCGGTGGACCCGGCCCCTCGCGCTGGGGGCCATCGTGCTGCTGCTCGCCGTCCTGTTCCTCGGGCCGCGGATCGGCGGCAGCCGGCGCTGGCTTCGGGTCGGCGAGATCACGGTCCAGCCGTCGGAGCTGGCCAAGTTCGCGGCCATCGTCATGATCGCCGCCCGGATCGCCGGCACGCCCCTGCGGACGCAGCGGTACAAGGAAGGGCTGCTGATCCCCGGCGGGCTGGCGCTGCTGCTGGCCTCGCTCGTGCTGCTGGAGCCGGACGTCGGCACGGCGGTGCTGATGGGCGGGATCGGGGTTGTGCTGCTGTTCGTCTCCGGGTTCCGCGTGCACCCGCTGGTGCTCGCGGGGCTGGTGCTCGCGCTGGGCGGCGCGCTCTATGTCCGGCTGGACCCCGTCCGCTGGCGCCGGGTCGAGGCCTGGTGGTGGCCCGAGCGGCACCCGGCCATCGCCCACCAGTTCCTCGAGTCCCGCAACGCGTTCATCCTCGGCGGCACGCGCATCCAGCCGGGCCGCAGCATCCAGAAGCACTACTACCTGCCGGAGCCGCACACCGATTTCATCTACGCGATCCTGGCCGAGGAGTACGGCGTGTGGGGCTCGACGTCGGTCCTCGCGCTGTTCGGCCTGTTTCTTTTCCTGGGCACCCGGATCAGCCGGCGCGCCCCGGACCTGTTCGGCGCGCTGCTGGGCTTCGGGATCACGCTGTCCGTTTCGCTCCAGGCGATGTTTAACATCGCCGTGGTCACGGGCATGTTGCCCACCAAGGGCATCACGCTTCCGTTCTTCAGCTACGGCGGCAGTTCGCTGGTCATGTCGCTGTTCCAGGTCGGCATCCTGCTCAACATCGGACGCCGGTCGCTGGGCCGCGATCCCCTGGCGCCGCCGGCCGGGGACCGGGTCTTCGAATCGTCTTTCGCCGGGCTTGCGACGGCGCGGGAACGGCAGTAGAAAGGAGAAGTCCATGACGGGAGATCACTACCATCAGGAGTACATTCGCGGGCTGATCGAATCGCTCGGGTGCTGCCCGGCCGGCCGGTTCTGCACGTTCAAGGAGGTCTTCGCGCGCACGCCCGGCGACACGCGGATGCTGCAGCAGATCAAGGCCATCGAGGTCTTCAAGTATCACCGCAGCCAGCGCGAGGGGCGGGCCATCGAGTGGGAGGAGGCGCTCGACCTGTGGAAGGCCGAGGGCCACGCCGCGGCCTTCGGCGGGGTGCCCGTTGCCGTGCCCGGGAACGGGCCGAACGGCGCGACCCGGGAACTGATCGAGGAACTGGCCTGCTGCCCGAAGGGGTATTACTGCACGTTCAAGGAAATCCTGGTCCGCTTCGCGCCCCGCGACTCGCGCACCCTGATGCAGCTCAAGTGCCTGGAACTGTTCAAATACCAGCGCAGCGAGCAGGACCGCCGGCCCTGGGACTGGAACGAGGCGCTGGACCGCTGGGTGCAGGAAGGCTACGCCGCCACCTTCGCCTGCCTGTTCCGCGACGGCTGCAAGTTCGCGGACCTCTATGCCGCCATCCTTCGCGAAACCCGGGGTTCGGCATGAAACGGGTGCGCGCCTGGCTCGCGGGCGGGCTGGCCGTCCTGGCGCCGGCCGCGTGGGGCGCCTATGACTGGACCAACGGCCCCTGGGGCGTCCTGGTTGACCTGGGCGGGGCCGCCGGATCGCCGCTCTGCCGCGTGGAATTCCCCGGCGGCGGCGCCCAGACGGGCAACGCGGTGGCGGTGCATTACCAGTTCACCCCGGTGCATGCTCCGCAATTGTGGGCCCTGCTCACGGACGGCTTCTGGCGGCAGACCAGCCAGGAATCGGAACTGCTCACCTCCTACCGCCTGTTCCGGTACTTCGGCAGCGGCAACGAGAATTGCGACCGGCTCGCGGCGACCGGCATGAAAGTCCTCGGCACGAACGCCGCGGGCGAACTGGAAATCGAGACGGCCTACGAGAACCACTCGGCCTCCGGAGACCGCTTCGACGTGACGGGCCGCGCGACGCTGGAAGCGCCCGACCTGCTGCGGACGGCCATGCGGGCGGCGCTGACGGTTTCCAACGCCTCGGGCCGGGCGGTCGTTCCCCACAACGAGACCCACCGGCTGTTCGGCGAGCAGTGGGAGCTCTTCGGCGCCTCGTCCATGCACGTCGTCACCAACCTCACGCACGGCCTCCCCTCCTGGTACGACCTGCTGGACCCCCTGCACCGGTACGTCGGCGTCACGAACAACGCGGACTTCCTGGACGACGGGTACTCCGTCAACAGCGGGAAGACCGTTTCCACCCACGACGTGAAGTACATCGTCGCCTCCGGCGCCGTGGTGGGATTGGATTACGACACCAACGTGTGCCCGATTGTTTATGATCCGGGCTACCTCTGGTACAGCCAGATGGTGCTGCGCGCCCATGTCTCGCCGGACGTGCGGCTCCAGCACGCCTACCGGTCGGCCCGCAACCACCGGATCGAGCTGGTCTCCTGCGACGGGCTGACCGCCGAGCCCACAAACCTGAAGTGGACCGTCGACTATGACCGCAAGGACACCAACATGGTGGACGGCGACAACGTGCAGGTCAAACTGGGCCTGGACGACTTCCTGCCCTTCTGGCCGGACGGGGGCGTCCAGGTCGTCCGCGTCCGGATGGAAACCGGCAACACGCCGCCCGCCGTGACCCGGCTGTCCGTCCCCTCGCCGGACGCCGTGACCCTCGAATGGACCGCCGAACCCGGCGAACGGTACAACCTGCAACATGCGCCGGCGCCGGACGGCACATGGTCCAACGTCATCGTGGATGTCGCAGGCCCCGCCCTCGGCCCCCTGCCTGTCCCCGCCGGCATGTTGCGCCTGTCCGAGACGAATAACCCGTAGAGAGCCAGCGGCGCTTCAATGAGCATGGTCCTGAAGCACTCCGGGGTCGTGTTTACTTGCCCCCATGATCGCCGGTTTGAACAGCGCGTGATAAGCGCACGCACCTCGTTCTTCTCGATCTGCAGGACGCGCGCTGCGCCTTTCCGTGGCCTGTGACAACTGATGAGGCATGCAGGACCACGGTAGCTATGGGGAAGGCTTCCCCGGGACGGCGGCATGGCCCGCTGGATTTCATGCTCCGCCCGGCTCCAACTGGATGATCTCATAGCCAGCAACGGCAAGCAGCCCGGGGATGCCGCGGACAGGACCGAAGTCGAGTTCCTTCGTATCATCCGGGATTTCCTCCCATGGAAAGATGGCGTTATGAAGCCGATAACGGTTGTTGCGACTGGTGCGCGACGTGTCGGGGGCCGCGATCCATCCCTCTTTCCGCTTCTCGGCAACCCACCGGTTGTGCTCCGACCGCGCCAGCGTTTCGAGGATCACCTGCAGGCGATGGGCAACATGGGGATCGGTTGGCGCGCCCGGCACCACCTTCCGGAACCACAGGCCTGCCGCGCGCAGCTTGATGGCGATATGATCGGCCTGCTCCATGTTCGACCGCTGGAGGCTGCGACCTAACTCGCTCTGGGCCAAGGCATCCCAATCCTCCAGCGCGGGATCCTTCGGGTTGTGAGCGGGATCCTTCTTCCGATCCACGACGTATTGCCTGTGAATCTCCCGGGCGATCAGTTCGCGCTCCCCGGGCGGGAAGGGGTAATCGGTGGAGAGAAGCTGCACGAGATGGGTGGCATCGGCATGAAGGGCTGTGTGGCCGCACGCCGGCAACAGGGCCGGAGTAAACTTGTCCGCGCCCTGGAAATGGCTCATGTCCAGCATCGCCTCGAAGGATCGATTGCCATGCACGAATTTCGGCAAATGCAGAAGGACCCGGAGCACCGGGGCGCTGACGCGGAATACTCCGTCGGCATCCCGCAAGTGCGGGGCTTTCTCGCCCAACTGGTAATGGAAGATGCTGGCCCGGCGCAGGAGAATCGCCGGCTCGCAGGGAAAGGCTTCCACCGGCCCGAACGGATCAAATTCCGCTTGGAGGTCCAGCCCGGGGATATCCAGTGTAGCGCGAAGGCGCGACAGGAAATCAGGGCCCTTGGCGTTCCGGAATGCTTCGCGCTTTAGCACGTCTTCGTTGGTCGAACATCTGCCGAGGAAAGGCCGGGCGAACTCGGCATAGGTGCCGCAGGTTCCTCCGGCAAAAACGAAGATGGCCTGTCCAATAGGATGCGGTGCGCCGCGGTCGAGAAATTCTCCATCCTGCATGGGAGCCAAAAAATAGCGCAACCAACCCAACGCCCTGCCGTCCATGGAGGCGTCGAACTCGTCGAAGAATACGAGCGGGATTCTGTTTTGCAGGACGTAGTCGCGCACGAGATGAAAGACGACGGCGAGGTCGTCAGCCTTCTGGTACTGCGAAAGATTGAAGGTGATGGGTTGAATAGGCCGACTTCCACCGAGCTCCTCCAAGGCTTTGGCCACCATCTTCACACCAAAAGACTTGCCCGCTCCCGGCGGACCAAAAACCGCGACGCTAAGGGGGCGCGATGTGGAGGGCATCCCGATGTACTCGCGGAGCAGGCAGTAGAGCGCGCGGTAATTTTCGACCTCGCGGCGATCTAGGGCCCGGAGTGCCTTGGCAAAGACAGCCACGGGCGCTGCCTTGAGCAAGGCTTCAGCCTCTTTGCCGTCAGCGTCAACAGGTTTAGCTCCTGTCGCGGTCATAGCCACGGCGCGCTGCAGGAGCGCGGTCTTGCCCGAGAATATCGACTCCAGAAGGCGCCAATAGCCGCGATCCGGTACCGAGGCGCCTGGAATGATCGGCACCGGCTGGCAAGCAAAGAAGGAAGGTTGATCCCCAACCCCGAATAACTCGGCCTTGGGGTAAGCCGGACAGCCTCCGTCCTTGCCAAATCCGAGAGCCAGCAAACGACGAGAAGCGGCAAGCCCGGCCTTGAGTCCCCGCTGGATGGCCTCCGGGGGACGGAGCTTCTCTTCCTTATCCTTGGCGATGCAGAAGCGCTCGGCCACTGGCGCGACGGCTAACTGATGAACGATGGCCGCCGTGAAAGCAGACCCGTACCCCACCATTTGTCCCGGGCAGGCGCTGGCTCCAGTGCCTTCGATGCCCGAGGGATCATAAACGAGCCAGGCCGCGTACTCGGGCTCCTTCTCCCCCTGGCTGCGATGCCAGTAAAGCGCCCCGTCCAATCCGAAGCGAACAACCAGGTGCGGGCAGTCGCGGAGGGAAGCGAAGGACTCGGTATGCAGCAACTGCCACACCAGGTCGAGGGCCGTGCGCTCCCAGGAAAGGCCGCGGCTGATGGGCGCATCGCGCTCGCGCAAGTCATCCACCGAGACGATGACAAGGCAGCGATCGGCGTGATGGGCCGTCACCGCGTCCCAGAGTTGATTGGTTCCCTTTCCGGCCGGCAACGGCCTATGAAGCTTGTAGACGATCGTCGGCGGATGGAGGCCCGGGGCAGGTGGCTTGCCGACCACGGCCGGCCACTGCTCCGGTGCGCGACGGAACCGATTGCCGGTGTCATCCAGCACCACGACGCGGGCGGGGTTGTCGGATTCGCCCGGGGGGTGGATTTTCATGGAAGGATCGCCATCCTTGGGGCCCGAGAATCCGTGGGGCCACTTAACGCGGATGGTATCGGCCTTCTTCGCATCCGGGGCGCTCTTGTAAAGACTCAACTGGAGCAGGGAGTGGACAATTTCATCCCTTGTCAGGCGCTCCGCGTTTCCCAGAAACTCGTCCATGCCCATCGGTTGATCCGATGGCCCGGCGCAGGTAAGTTCTTTTGGTCTGCAAGGAATGGGCCCCCGCACATCGAAGCCACGGCATGCTCCCTTCACAAATTCTGCCAACTGAAAGGCTCCGCCGGGCAGGTAGTGCGTGCAGATTTCACCGGTCAACCGCCAATTATCCCGTTCCACCCGCGCCGCCGAGGCGGCCGGGACAGGCATCCCGACGGCATCAAGACAAACATCACCGGCAACGAGAATGACGGCCTGTTTTGGATCAGTCATGTTTTCCTCCCCGGTAATCATCCTTGCAGATCAGAGTGAATACCATTAAGCCCCCCCCCTCGGGCACCCCTCATGCCGGCGGCATTTACTGAAGAAAGCAAGGAATGCCACGAATCCTGCTGATCCCGTCCTCGCTCCTCACGATCCCGTCCCTGTCTGCAAAAAAACTTGCCGCCGGCGATTCAGATGATTGGATCAGGCTGCCGGCCTCTTCGGGGGACAATCGCACGTACCAGGCCCGCCGGTCGTAGTCGTCGCCGGACAGGCAGTATTCCTTCATGTGGTAGAACCAGTGCGCGCCGCACGCGTGGCACCGGCGAATGGAGATGGTTTCGCCGTGGGTTGCCTGGAACATCTTGACGGCCTCCAGCCTCGGCTGGCCGCAGCAATCCAGAAATGGAACCGGCTTAAACATAGCCCCCTCCCCGCCCGACTCCACGCTTCCTACTGTGCCCGGGATCCCAGGACATGGCAATCCGGATTTGCCACGGCCAGCCACCCAGGTCGCTCCTGCCGTGGTGCGGATTCAGGATACAGACCCGGCGGTTCTCGTGTGTGGCGGTGACGAAATGGCTGGTGCGCTTACGCATAGACACCGGCGTCAACAACTTCGACGTTTTCAACATCCAGTAGTCCATCCCGGGAATTGGCCTGGCCCTTGACAAGCACCCAGATGGTTTTTCGCTTATCGGATAGCACATTTCGGGGAAGTTGTTTCTTAATATCCTGTATACGGACCGATCGAGTGGCGGCGAGACAGGCTGCGCCAGTGCCAAGGCTGTGCGGGCCAGCCATGATCATAACCATACGGCCGGGATGTTTGGGATGCGGCCCTCGAATGATAATGCCGTAGTCGAGCTTATGGGCAATCCCGCCCTTCTCGCCTTGAGCCACGGTTCGACCATGATACCGCTTTCGCTTCCCTTTATCCCCGCGATAGAGGGCCACACGATAATCGTCTTTCTTCTTTGCTCCAGGATAGGGATCGAGGGACCAGCATGGCTTGCCGCCACGCTGCAATTGCTCCAGCATGACTTCCGTGGCGGGATTTACTTTTGGCGATCCAACCAGATACAAGTTAATATCGCGATCGAGCAGATCCGGCGGACCGTACTTGGCGGAAATCAACTCCACGGCGGCCCCTTCGCCCATAATGGACCCGAAGGCGGATATCAGCCCCAGGACTCCGAGATTGTCCCCGTACGTGCGACGATCGTACATTTGGCCCTTAAGGCGGCTGTACGTAGGCGTGGGCTGTTTGGGATTGGCCACAATGTACGCCGGTTGAGAGTTTTCAGCTTCCAGCATGTCGCGCAAGAGCGCAATGTTGGAGTTGACCCGGGTGCGCACCTGCTCACACAACCGCGCTTCGAATACCTCGCAGTCTTCCCGGCGTTCGCTGTATTCGATGAATTCGCGGCCCTTCAAGTCCTCCGGCACCTCGGCGCCCTTCTCCATGACAAGCAACAGGGGGCGACGCGCCCCCACCGCGTAACCGATCTCGTAATAGACGTTGGGTCCCTTGTGGGTTATTTCCGCGATAACCAGCTCCGCGCGCTCAATCATGAGGTGTATCTTGGCGCGCAGGTCATGCCCTCCGCTTGGAACATCATCAGCCCGAATACACAGCAGCCCAAGCCGTTTCTCGATCACGTCCTTGATGCGGCTGTAGAGGAAGAACTTGTTCTTGTAGTCCATTACAAAAAACACGAACGGCTGACCCTTGGTGAGACCACGCACAATCGAACCGATCACAAGCGATTCGTCAGAACTCATGGCTCACCTCTTTCGCGAATTATTGGCAGAATCGTGCGTGTTCCAGGCCACCGGCATCCGTTCACAACAACACCCATACTTTGCCGTCCTCGATAGGGCAGGACAATCAGGTTCTATAGAAGAAACCATAAGATTTCATTCCTGCCGCTCATCCAAAATCTCTTCCGTCCACCACAAACGGATTGAACTTCAGCGCGCCGCCGCAGTGTGGGCAGGTTGGAACGGGTGCGGATGGCGGATTGGAAACGAAGACCTGGCCACAATGAGCGCAGCGGCAGGTGAGGTCATCGGCCCAGCGCCCGGGGGCGGAGGCGAAGGCGCCGGCGGCATTCTTGCGGACCTCGCCAAATAGCCAGAGGCGCACGGGCGTGACGACCGGCGGGCCGGATGGCGGGAAGTTGATCGGCGTGAGGAAGTGCATCTGACCGTCGGCAGTTCCGCAAACAAGGCGGTTGCCGTCGGGGGAGAACAACGCGGCGAAGACGGCCGCGCCGGCCTGATAGACCACCAGGCATTGGCCGGTTTCCAGGTCCCAGACCCGCAGGGTCTTGTCGTCATTGCCCGAGACCGCGCGCCGCCCGTCGGGGCTCACGCTCACGCTCAAGACCCAGGCCGCGTGGCCTTCGAGGGTGCGCAGGCATTGGCCGGTTTCCAGGTCCCAGACCCGCAGGGTCTGGTCGTCACTGCCCGAGACCGCGCGCCGCCCGTCGGGGCTCACGCTCACGCTCCAGACCCCGGCCGCGTGGCCCTCGAGGGTGTGCAGGCATTGGCCGGTTTCCAGGTCCCAGACCCGCAGGGTCTTGTCGGAACTGCCCGAGACCGCGCGCCGCCCGTCGGGGCTCACGCTCACGCTACTGACCCCGGCCGCGTGGCCTTCGAGGGTGTGCAGGCATTGGCCGGTTTCCAGGGCCCAGACCCGCAGGGTCTTGTCGGAACTGCCCGAGACCGCGCGCCGCCCGTCGGGGCTCACGCTCACGCTACTGACCCCGTCCGCGTGGCCTTCGAGGGTGCGCAGGCATTGGCCGGTTTCCAGGTCCCAGACCCGCAGGGTCTTGTCGGAACTGCCCGAGACCGCGCGCCGCCCGTCGGGGCTCACGCTCACGCTACTGACCTCGTCCGCGTGGCCTTCGAGGGTGCGCAGGCATTGCGGTCTCAAGGGGTGGGCGGGCGGGCGGGGTGTACGGCGGAGCCAGGGCCGTCTGAAACCGGAGATCTGTCTTTCGGCCCGCTCGCAGATTGGTCCCTCGTCCGCGGTGTTCCAGGCCAAGGGGAGCGTCTCTCCGGGATTTGCCGCTAGAAGTGCGATGTGACTTGAAGCGAAGTTGGCGAAGTGACGCAGCCGCGCGGCGCGGGGGGAGGATTCCTCGGGGATGGCGGACTGGGTCTCCTCCTGCAGTCCCCGCGGCAGCGGCGGGTACGGCGGTTCGGGGCGCGCTTCGCCGCGCTCCTTCGCAAACCACCAGTCGCAGCGGACGACCGCATAGTCCCGCAGCGCCTGGTTGTAGGCGATCGTCGCCGCGTCGCGCCTGCGGTTGTGTTCGTTCTCCTCGGCGAACTCCGGCAATGCCGTCAGCGCGGCGTTGTAGTCCGTGACGAGTTCATGAACCAGCCCCGCCTCGCACTTGGCCTGGATGAAAAGCAGATCGGAAAGCGGGCCGGCTGTCGCGTCATTGCCGATCAGACTGTCCCAGTCTTCGCGCGCGATGAAGTGATGGCAGAGGTTCTGGAAGAAGTAGCCGTCGTTCGGCCCCTCATGCCAGCCAGCGGGGCATTTGGCGCGGTAGGCATCGAGCAGCTTGCCGTGCAGGGCTTTCATGTCGCCGGACAGGCGCACGGCGTAGTCGTGCAGGAGGTCGTGGAGGCGGAAGCGGCGCAACGGCTTGCCGTTGGCGTCAGGCTTGGTGTCGAGTTGCATCAGGGAGCGCTCGGACAGATTGATGAGCAGGTCTTCGGTG
Organism: Kiritimatiellia bacterium; assembly: GCA_018001225.1. Lineage (NCBI taxonomy): Bacteria > Pseudomonadati > Kiritimatiellota > Kiritimatiellia > Kiritimatiellia bacterium. Next base: position 70,991 of record JAGNIJ010000003.1, read on the forward strand.
TCGAGGTCGTCGAGCTGGCCGGTATGCGCCCAGAGGACGGCTGCGGCCGCTGCGGGCACGGCGCCGTCGGTGTCGAAGACGGCCAGTTCGGCGAAGCGGTTCTGCTCGTCCGCCGACAGCATCTCCACGCTGGCCTGCATCGCGCGCCAGATGCTGCGGTGCTGCTCGTTGATGGATTCGCGGTCGGCGATCTTGTCGAGGTCGGCGCGGCGCAGGCGTTCGAGGACGCTGGAGAAATCGCCGCCGCGCTTCCGGGCCATGCCGCCGCAGAGGGCGAGGGCCAGCGGCAGGCACCCGCATTCCTTGACAATGGCCTTGGCCTCGGGCGGGAGCGTCGCGGCGGAGACGGGGTGCTCCTTGGTGCTGACCGCATCCGCGAGCAGGTGCAGCGACTCGGACTCGGTGAAGAGCGAGACGGGAACAAGGTCGCCGTTCAGCGCGTGCAGGATGCCGGCGTCGCGGGTGGTGACCAGCATCCGGCAGCGGGGCCCGAGCACGTCGAAGGCCTGGGCATCCTTCGCGTGCCAGACGTCGTCGAGCACGATCAGAACGGACCTGGACTGGAGCAGTTCCCGGAGAACGCCCTGGCCCTGCGGCAACGAGGTGAATGAGGAGTCGCCGCCGAGGTGTTTGGCCAGATCGCGCAGCCGCGCCAGCAGATCGTCATTGGTAAGGCGCTGGCCGCAGGCGATCCACGCGATGCCGTCGGGATAGGACTGCCGGATCTGGCGATCGCGGGCCATGGCGGCGGCGAGTACGGACTTGCCGATGCCGCCCATGCCCTGCATGCCGACCTTGGCGTCGGCGCTGGTGATCACCTGCGGCTTCTGGAGGTCCACCAGCAGGGCGTCGCGCACCCGGCGCAGCAGATCGGGCCGGGCGATGAAGTGGGGCGGCAGCGTGGGCACGGCGAAGAGTGCGCCGAGTTTGGGGTTGGGCTGCCGCAAGCTCTCCACGAGTTTGGACAGCGCGCCCTCGTACTTCGCGTCGTCGCGGAAGTCCTCGCAGTGCAGCAGGCCCAGTTCGCCGGGCACGCAGGTCTCGTAGTCGCCCAGCCGCAGGATCGGGGTTACGACGATGTGGTCGAACTCCAAGCCGGTCTCCCACTCCTCGCGCACATAGAGGGAGATCGCCGCCTTAGGGCCGCCGATATAGACGATGCGGTCCACTTCCGTGCGGATGGCGTCCTTGATCTCCTGGTGGAAGGTCAGCCCGCGCGACAGCAGCGATTCGCGGTCGAACCAGACTTCGAACCCGGAGGCGGTCAGGTCGGCATGGAGCCGGCGGACGAACGCCTCATCATCCCCGCGGGCGTAGGAGAGGAAGACGCGGGCGGGGCCGGCGGTTTCTGTCGAGGTCATAGGGGGCACATCTCCAGGATCATCGTGGTCGATTTAGTCCTCGTAATCCCGCTCCCCGTACATGCGCCGAACGTGGAACCGACGAATACAGCGATGCGTTTCCAAGGGACGGGGGCCGGCTTTTCTGCAAGCGGTTTCATGCGGGTCTGGCCGCCGCCGAGGCCGGTCCGTTCAGGAGGAATTCCTTCCAGCTCGAGACCGGCAAGCCGAGGCGCCGGGCGATGGCTTCGCGGCCCGGATCGCACAGGACCAGCGGGCGGAGTTCCGGAAAGCGGCGCTGGAATTCCAGCAGGCCGGCGAGATCGCGGCCGGTGTAGTCCCCCGTTTTGACCTCCACCGCGAAACCGCCCCACGAACCTTCGGAGATGAAATCCACCTCGCAGGGCTCTTCCCGCCAGTACCGGATCTGCTGGCCGGCATTCCACGCCAAGGCCATGCAGGCGTTCTCCACCCAGCGCCCCCAGCGTTCCGGCTGGGTTTCCGGATCGGGCGGCGCACCGCCGCCCGCGCCCAGCAGGGCGTTGTTCAACACCACCAGCTTGGGCGGGGCCGCGCGCTGCCGGACCGCCTGCCGCGAGTACTTGGCGACGGGCGCGACCAGGCAGGCTTCTTCCAGCAGGCGCAGGTAGTGCGCAACCGTGGCCAGCGACCCCGGTTCGGCCAGGGCGCCCTGGATCTTCTGCAGGGAGACAATTTGCGCCGGGTGACTGACGGCAACCGCAAAGATCTGGCGCAGCATCGCGGGCTTCCGAACGACTTCCGTCGCCAGGAGGTCGCGACCGATGGCCGGCTCGACAATACTATCGAGCACATACCGCCGGTACCGTCGTTCTTCGTCGCGAAGCGCGACCGCCCCCGGGTAACCGCCGTGCGTCACCACGAACTCGACGGCGGCGACGGGGGCGAGGCCAAACCGGGCAACCAGTTCGCGGGGCGGCCAGTGCAGCAGGGAAAGCCGCTCGAAGCGTCCGGCCATGGTCTCACGCGTCCCCGCGCCCAGGTGCAGGGCCGAGGAACCGGTGACCACGACATGCAGCGCCGTGCGTTCCTTCGCAAGCCGGTCCGTCTCATGCTTCAGCCGCCGGCTCCAGTCCGAGAGATACTGGATCTCGTCCAGAAGGAGAATCGCCGGTCCTGTGCCGGCTGCGAGTTCGCGCGCGCGCTGCCACTGGCGCTCCCACCAGCCGGGTAGAGATGCCTCGGGCGCATCGGCGGCCAGGTACAGCGACTTGCCCCGCCACTGTGCCTCGATCTCGCCCAGCAGCGTCGTCTTTCCGACCTGCCGCGGCCCGGTCAGCAGTTGCACCCGCCCCGGCGCCGGCTCCTTCAGCCGCCGCGCCAGTTCCGCCAACACGGCGCCGTACGCGTGCTCAAATAGCGCCGATTCCATAATGAAATAATTATCTCACTATGATGAAATGTCAACCACATACCAGTCGCGACTCAGTTTGCCGGCCCTCCCCACCAGCTGCTCATCGGGCTCACGCTTGAACGCGACCGCATTCAGCATTGTTGTCTTTGTGGAATCCCCAGCCCAAGAGGCACACGATGTCTCCGCCCACGCGGTCTTCCAGTTCCCGTATTCCCCGGAACCGTTCGATTTTGATGTGTCGGATCTTCACGGTTCGTCCTCCGGCCGAAGCGTATCGAGCGGCACGGGCCGGATTGCCTCCTAATCAGGCTTTTTAATATTCAGAATCCGAGACGCGACGTTGCCTTCAACAGCTTCGCGTTTCGAAGCAATCCGCTCTCGACCTTTTCCCATTCGTCACGCGGCCAGATCTCGGCGGAATCGAAGCAACCGGCCAGCACAACTTCAGGCGAAGGGAATACCAGGTCCCTCAATTCCCTGGGTATGGTGAAACGCCCGCCGCTCCGGATCCGGACCTCCCTGGCGAGCCTGAAGCCGGCAATGACGGCATCGCGATCTTTCTGCCATTTGTCATTCTCGCGCGGCCGCCGCTCCGCTGCCCTTGCCGCTTTTCTTTCCATCTTGATCCGGCACTCCGGCACCATCGTAAGGTAGCTTTTTTCGATAGGCGCCAGCAGCACGATCGGGGCGGCGGAGGTCACAAACAGGTTGCGCCAATTCGTCGGCAGCCGCAACCTGCCGTCCGCCGACAACCGGGCCGGGTACATCCCAACGGCAATGGCTTCACGCTTCACGCCCGGAGCTCCGCGTCACTATCCGCGCCTCTTGTCTAAGCGGCTACAATCCCTGTTCGGTTTCGGCTATCGAATGTATGCGCTTGTAGTCACGCTTATCGAACGGCTTGGCATATTCATCCATCAACACCTGCATTGCCGGCGAGAGGGCGCACTGGCCGTAGTTGCTGCAATGCTGTTCGCGGCCATCCGGGCCTTTCCATGCACATGTGGTCTTTCCTGCGACCCCGAGGCGGCCGACGCCGGCCAACTCGCCGGTGCCGGCGGCCTTGATGACCGTGCCCAGGCCTTCCGGGGTCAGCCAGGCCGCAAAATGACAATGGAGGGGCTCCACCTCGGCCCAGTCACCCGGTTCGAGAATCTGGCTCTTCCATACGCGGACGCCGCGGGCGTTCATCGGTTTCCACCAGAGCTGCAGGCGGCCTTCGATCACGCCGTAAATCTCCACCGCCGGAAGGCCGTGCACGTGCAGGTCCTGCTTGTCCCTGGGCGTGAAGAAGCTCCAGGTGAATCCGAGACCTTGTTTCTGGTACGAGAGATAGGGATCGGCCACGCGCAGGTTGAAGGCCCGATCGCCGGTGTTGAGAATCTTCTTTACCGTTTCGCCACGCACGATGCGCACACCGCTGTCGTGAAACCGGGCCCAGTAGGAGGCGAGAGCGTCCATGGACGGCTTGACAGGCGTCTCGTTCAGCCGTTGAGCCCCATCCGTCCGAAGGGAGTCAATGATCGCCTGCGTGTTGGGTTCCGACGACGAGGAGGCCAAGGCGTCGAGCGTCATCCAGGCAAGATCGGATCCCGGAGAACCGAGCTCCGACAAGGCATCCGGCGTCAACGAGACGGCGACGGGATAGAGATACCATGTGCCGGACAATCCCTCGTAGGCCGGGCTGTTCTGTGCTCGCTCGACGACCGGGAACTCGGCCTCCAGATAGAAAGACTTTCGCCGCGCCCGCAGGTCCCCTTCCATGATGCGATCGAGCGCCGTATACAGATCCTCGTCCTTCGCCATCTTCGTCGGCGGGAATGTGAACGACCCGTGCGTCTGGCGTACAAGGAACTGGTGCCCCCCGCCACCCGACTCACGCCGGATGAGGGCATACAGGACCATGGGTGTATCAGGTGTCACGGTCTGCCTACCTCCCGGCGCGAGTGACTCTCCATATCGCCAAGACGGGAGCCCCAATGGAATCGCGCGCCCTACGGCTGTTTCCTCCTCACTTCCAGCCCGGCCTTGGCCAGGATTTCGGGAAACTTGCGGACGGCATCTTCGTCGTAGTGCCGGACGGCGTCAAGGCCATGGTCCGCCCATGGAAGCAGGCAGTCGTGGATCTTCTTCTCGTCGTCGCGCGGCTTGCCGGGACGCCAGCCATCGCGAATCCGCTCGACGTTCCAGCGCCCATGCTCCATCTCGGCCATCAGCTTGACTTCCTCGCCAGTGAAGTCGTTGGCGTCGAAGACACACAACTTCTTGGGATCGGCTGCCGGACGCACCTCGAAACCGCAGGCCTCGAGGATGCGCACGGAGTACTTGGCCTGTTCGATGTTGGCCGTCTTGTAGGTTTCGCCGAGCTTGTCCCATGGCCGCATGTTCGCCGGCAGCCGTTTGGCGCTGCCGTCCACATACCGCCTGTGGAGTTCTTGAGCCATGACCTCGACGACCGCGGGTTCGATCTCACCATCTCCGGGCTTGAGCAATGCGTGGAACGATGCCTGGTCCGAAGGCAGCGGCATCAGGCTCGGTATGCCGGCCCAGAGCGGATCGGCGATCAGCGCGTCCGCCGCGCCGCCGGACCCGAAGGTGGCGACCACCCGCGCGCCCAGCGCCAGCGCGAGCCGGTATTCGACGGCACTGATCGACCCGCCGCCGAACCCGATGCACATGACCTCCTGCGGCTTGACGCCTGCGCCCAGCAGGTCCCGCCAACTTCGCAGAATCTGGTCGGGCGTGAACCCGGCCTTGCCGCAGACCACCAAACGGTCATAGCGTTTGTCCTTCTTGGCATCGTGCGGCAACTGCTCGGGGATGTAGCCCACCAACTCGAACCGCCTGGCGCCACGGGTCGCCAGCGCGGCGGCCGCCGCGCCCGCGCCACCCGGCACCCCGGACGTCGTCCCGCCCGAAACCACCGTGCCGGCGAAACCGTCCAGGGCCGCCTCCATCAACGGATAGATTCCCTCCACCGCGGCCGCGTCCAGCGACGCGGCGCCGCCTGACAGAATCAGCGCGCGAGGCGGAATCACGTTGCCCCCCTGGCCGGCGCCGCATCGACCGGCGAGGTCGAGGAACTCCAGAACCCAGCGGTGTCCATCCGGAGGCTCTTCGCCCACATGCAGACGTTCCACCCACTCTACCTCGACGACCAGCGCGTCGGTCGGGGCACAGTGTGTCCCGGCCAGGATATGGCGGATGCCGCGGGCGTAGTCGCCCAAGGCATCCAGGGGGGCTCCCAGCACCAATCCGAGCCGGCCCGCGGCGAAGTAAGCTCGGGGAAGTTCGATCCCTGCCGCCGCCTGGTTCCGGCAGGTTTTGACGGCCTCCTGCAGCACGGTCCGCATCGCGGCGGGCAGAGACCGCTGGTGGCCGCAGTAGATCTCGAAGCCGATCATGTCGGCCAGGTAGTACGGGTTATCCGGCTCGTGTTCCAGGGCGCGCTGGTAGAGTTCCCGGGCCACGTGCCGTTCCCCGCGAAGGGGCTCCAGCGCCCAGGCAAGGCGCCACAAGGCGCGCGCATGCAGGCTTTCCCGTTTCCGAAGGTTCGGCACGAAAGCGCAGCCGTCTTCGCAGCAGATCGCGATCGCATCGCTCAACAACGACCGGCCCCGTTGATACTCGGCGGAATCGGGCCGTCCCCGATGGACCTTGCACAACGCGAAACCGAGGTCCTGGAGCAGCTCGCAACGGTTCGCGTCGGCGACCCCCGCGTGCGGTTCAAGCACGCTCACGACGGTGGCGAAGTCGCCCCGGGCCGCGTGCAGCCGGGCCAGTTTGAGCGCCAACGCCGGCCGTTTCGCAGGATTCGGCTCGTTGGCCAGGATCAGTTCCTGCACCTTGACCTCGTTCTCGACGTCCTGTTTCCTGGCGAAGGACGTGTAGTTGGCCAGCATGCCGTCTATTTCGTGGGCCATGGCGTTGTAGGTGCGGTCGCCTTCTTCCATCAGCGCGGCCAGCAGGTTGCCGGTGCGCCGCGTGTCCGCGGGAAGCGGCAGCGGGTTCTTGTACAGCCGGTCGTGCAGCGTGTCCGCCCAGGCGTGCTGCAACCACGTGCGCACCTGGACTTCCGCCTTGCGGTCGCCGATCTTCGCCGCCGTCTTGTCGTCAATCCCCAACGCGGAACACCGTTCCTTCTTCAGTTGGACGATGTAGTGCATATCGCGGTAGCCGAACTGGTCCGTGCCCAGGCGCAGGCCTTTCTCGTCCGATTCGCAGATCGTGAAGTTCGCCTCGATGAACTCGCGCACGGCGGCGACCTGTTCCAGGGTCTGGACCATCACCCGCGCTCCACACAGATCGGTCATGACGCGGTCCGGGTAGTAGTAGGTGTCCCACCGGCGCGCCACCTTCTCCGCAAAACTCGATACCGTCTTGGCGCGGGCCTGCACCAGGGCCTCCGGAATGGCGATGGCGCACGCGCGTTCCAGCGCCTGCCGCAGCGCGTCGGCATAGACGACGTAGTTCGGCCGTTCCGCGGTAAACGTCTCGATCTGGTACTTGTGCTCCTCCGGCGTCAGCTTCTTCTTGTCGGCCATGACGGTTCCCCCCTTGTTGGCCCGCGCAGCACCTCGAACTCTATTCGATGGCCTTCCGGTCCCGGCCGGCGACCACCTTGGGCACATTCTATCCCTGCGCGCCGGACGTGTCAGCCAGGAGATGGTCCAGCGTTTCCACGCTGATAAACTCCACATCCCGAGTGCGTTCGAGGAAGGGGCGGATCTCTTCCGCGATCGCCTGCATATCCAGCTTCTTCAGCCTGTCACGCGCCAGCATCGGCCATTGGCGCGCATCCAGCCGGCCCGCGCCCTGGGTCTGATCGAGCGCGTTCTGCAGCAGGGCCAGGTTCGGGGCCACCGGCGGCCGTTGCGACAGATACCACAGAAGGTCATACCAGTCGCGGCCCTTGGCATACTTGCGGGTGATCGCGGCGTGCAGTTTGCCTGCCAGCAGCGACGGCAAGTCGTAGTGCTGGAGCAGGAAGGTCACATATCGGGTCACCACCCGGCGCTCGCAGCGTGCCCCTTCCGGCGGGCGGGTATCAATTTCCACCTTGATGGCCAGCTTCTCGTCCGCCATGGCCGACAGGCCCGCGTCGCGCAGGATTCCCGGCAGGCGTACCCAACCCGCATGCACGGTCTTGCGGTCGTTCCAGGTCACTTCCGGGGCGAACCCCGCCAACCCCAGATCCCGCTTCACCTTCTCCATCCACTCTCTCCCCGCATAGCCCTCGGTCGAGACCAGCGAGAAATCGAGGTCTTCCGAGAATCGCGGCAGGTTGTGCAGGAACCGAAGCGCCGTTCCGCCGACAAAGGCGAGCGGGCGGAAGGCTTCTGACTCATGAAACGATCGGAGAACGAGGGCCTGTAGATACTCCCGCAACCTGTTCAGGGCTTGACCGGTATCCTTTACGTCACGAACCAGCGCGAGGGCCTGTTCCTTCACAGCAACACCGCGCCTGTCTCCGCACCGGAGGCCAGCGCGAGCCATCGCCCGACCGCCCGATCCAGTCGCGGGCTCTTGAAGCGCGCGGCATAATCGCGAAGCCGCCGCTTAGACACCCGGTCAACATGCTGGTATCGCATTTCGTCGAGCCGCTCCGTGGTCCATTCCCCCGCGGTCAGGTGCCAGTGGTCAAGCAACGCCTTCTCCGGTTCCGCAATCACGATGTCTTGCCCGGCGCGGCTCACCGTCGTGAAGCCGAAGAAGCAATCCTGCTTGATATTGCAGTAGTCAAAGACGCCGAATGCATTCTCGAAGCGGCGCGGCACGCGCGAAGTCACGCTCGTGAACCGAACCACGCGTTCCGGAATCAGGTCATAGTGGCCCAGCGCCCATAAGCCGCTAAGGTAGGATGGCCGGTACAACTGGTTGGCGAGAGCCGCCGGGACCAGCGGCGCGCGCCGGTAGGTGTCGGACAGCGTGTACATGCCCCGCCGGAGTCCGATGACCTTGCCCTGCTTCATCCAGCGCGACAACTGAACCCGGATGGCATCCCGCCGGTCATCAAACGCCTGTGCTAGCAACGCCAGATCAAAGCACGGCATCGCCCCGGTTAAATTCACCAACGCATCATATTCCATATCCGAAAGATAACAGTAATGTTTTCTTTTGTATATAAGAATAGGTGCGCAGTCTACTTCCGACTCGCATCCTTTCGCATCCTGTGCGACCTTCTGTTTGCTTCCGCTTATGTATGCGAAACCTTGGCGATATCATTCAAGCCGGCCGATAGATCTCGGACGATTGCGGGGCACGGGGCGTGGCCTGTCCAAGGCGACTCCCGGCGCCCCTTCCCTCGGGCGCAAACCCATCCTTCCGCCCCGGCAGCCCCGGCTTACCACAATGCGCTAATACCACAAATTGTCGGGCTGCCCCGTGCTGGCGACGACCGATTTCCAGAAGATGCCGTCGCTCGGAACGCGCTTCCGGCCCAGGACGACCAGGGGCAGCGGGACCAGGACGAACTCGGTCAACCACTGGCTGATCATGAAGTCCCGGTATCCCGCCATGGCCCCGTCCACGGCCAGCCTACCCATGCGATCGCCGAAGATGACGTCGTGACAACTGGGCCCGATCGCCCGGATCAAATGCCGTGGCTCGCTGGCGAAAACCCGCAGTGGATACTTGCCCCAGAAAGTGGCCTGGCGGCCCGACCGATCCTGTCGGCTTTCTGTTTGGATTTCCCTTTCGAGCACACGAGAAATTATCTTCAGCCCGGCCGTCCGAAGCGCGTCCGGCGTTTGTCCAAAAACCCTCCGGTCCCTGTGCTCGGTCCAGCGCCGTCTCGGGACCTTGAGATGCGTCTCAACAACCAGGCGCCCGTACGTTTCTCCAAGCCGCTTCTTCAGTTGCTCGAACAACACCTTGGACGGAGGGGCTTTGGTTATAATGGCACGCGCCTCGTACGGCAAGCACATGACCGTATTCAATGCCGCGAGGTGTTTCAGTTCCATCGCGGGAGTCCTATCCTCCGGCCCGGCCAGATAAGAGCGCACGTAGTCAAGGGCTCTTCTCATAGGCACCCCGAACAGTGGCGAACATTGCTCCCCAATCCGACTCAACCAGTCATCCGCCCTCCGGCAAATCGCGGCATTGATTATCGCAACGATCCGGGACTGGTCCTGCTCCTCCATATCCCCCTGCCCATTAAGCCGACGGTGGAGGTCTTTTAGAAAAGCCGTTTCCTGTTGACTGAATGTATGGGCAAAGGGCCCAAGACCCTCCGCAAGCAAGGGCTTGCTCGTGTCCAGCATGTTCGAAATCAAATCGTTCCAACCGCCCGGATCAACTTCGTCCTCCCGCAACAACGCTGACCCAACGAAGGTGCGGACCGCGCTTTTCTCCCGGGGAGTGAGAGCCACAACCGGATCTTCAACATAGTCCTCCACGTCCACAGGCATTGCGGTTTCAGCCAGCACAAGAATGCCGTGATCTCTTTCCTGGAGCCTGTGCCGGACATAGCAGGAAAGCTCCGTCATGGAAAAGTCTATTTCGGGGATCAGGGCCGCCAAGCAACCGCTCCCGCCCGCCAACGCGGTATGGCTGACGACAAAGCCGGAGTCGGATCCGAATAACTGCATGATGCACAGCCGCGGGTTCGACCGCACCTCGGTTTCCAGTTGAGTAAAAAACTCACGGGCCTTTTCGACCGCGGACAGGAATCCGAATGATTGCCACACCCAGAGGATATCGTTGTCCATCGTCTTGGGGATACAAACAACGCTCAACGGCTTCCCGGTCAGCCGAGCACGCTCCGCCAACGCATGCGCGGCCCGCATGCTTCCCTCCCCCCCGATAACGTAAAGGACGTCCACACGGCAGTCAGGCTCATGGGGATGCTTGGGCTTATCGGTAAGATTGGAAAGAACCTTTTCAAGCAGCCCCCTCCTCTCCGGCTTGCCCTCGAGAAGATCGTCATGACGCGCCGTGGACAGCACGGACCCGCCCGCAGACTTGGCCCTCTGGAGTTCGCTTAAAATATCCTTGCCCTCATCTGGTTCTCCGCCTATTCCAATGCTAACATCTCTTCGTTGCGCCTCCGCAATTCCTATGAACCCATGCTCAAAAAGCCTAATCCGAAGCCCGTAAGAAGACGTTGCTTGTCCGGGTGAATATGCGTTCGTTCCCGCTGACCCGGCACAATACTGACGATGTCTCTCAACAATCCCCCCAATCACAGCATTAATACCCGGCGCGATGCCGCCAGAGACAACCACGCCTATTGTCAGCCCTGTGTTGCCAGCTATTGGAAAAGCCAACTTCGCTCGCGGCCCCGCCTCCGGGAAATACAAATGCAAATTTTTTAAGCAGGTGCTTTCGCTCTCCTCGCGCGGCCCCGCCTTCTGGGAATGCCCCTGCAATTCTTTTAAACAGGCGCCATTGTTCTCGGGTTCGCCATGATAGACCCCGCGAGGGTCAACAATGACGACCTTCCCGTCACGATACTCTCCATTTTCCTCCTTTGATAAAGGTGTGCCCCAAGAACATGTTTCCCGATTGTCCTCCAGGCTCGGCCACCTCACCAAGCCCCCGCCCGCCAGGACAGGCGGTTTGCGCAAGTCGCGTTTTCGAGTGTCCGTACGCGCGTCGACCACTTGGAAAGAACGGTCGCCTTCTACTGCAAAAGCGTCTATAATCTTCTTTTCGTAGTCAAAGAGGTACCCGAGCGGTAATCCGTCGAGCCACAACTTCCCCATTGTATTCGGAATGGAACAATATATCTGCTCGGCACATTTCTGCGCATTATGAAGTTCATCAACACTTAAGTCCGGAACTGTAAATACGGGCCCGGGCAACTGCCCCTCCTCCTCAAGCACAGACAGATCGACACACGCTCTCATGTGGACAACCAGAAGCCGCTCCCTGTTCCGCTGGGGAACATACCATGTCCTGAACTCCGTCAATTGCCCCGACGACTCACGTAACGCGGGACCTAGAAACAGAACAAACACATCCGCCACGGACAAATGCGGCGCCACATGTACCTTCCAGAGGTCTCCAGCCTCCCCGGCTATGTCATAGCAGAACACATCCAGATCTTCCTGCTTACGGAGGAAGTAGCTGACTCGGTGGACGTAGGCCTCCTCGCGCGGAGAACAGGAATCATCCCCGGTTTGTGTGGCGCGGGGAAAACTAAGAAACACTTTGATCCGTGGCGTCATTCCAGAACCCTCCCCAGGAACGGCTCATTTGCGTGCCAGTCGAGCACCGTATCCTGCATGGCCGCCTCCCTCCAGCGCATCCCCTGATCCGGCTGAACGGCCGGCAAAAAACCTCTGGCTCGCAGCGTATCGCGGCGCCGAGAGCATGTCCATTCCCAATTACCAGTTGGGCCACCTTCAGAGATCTGTCCTGTCAGGAAATCAGCCCCAGCAGATTGTCGCGTTTGAGGAAGTCCGCGTCTCGGAGACGCTCAAGGAAGGGGCCGATTATCCCACTCCGCGTGCATGTCGCGGAACGTGGAGGAGATGAAGATCGGGCGGGATTTCCAGATGAATATGGTTAACGGCGACTTACCTGCTTCGCTTGAGTTCATGGTCTGCTATCCGTCCCGCCGCGCATACCGCTCATGCTGCGTGTCGCGGACGTCGAGATTTCAAAAACCGGCTGACCGCGTGGAGGCGCGGAGTGAGTTGTGGTTTTGTCCTGTCTCTTCACACCTCCACGATCGCAGCCGCAGCACGCGGGTCGGTCATGCTCGCCCGGCCCGGCACTGGCTCATGACTTTTTCTCCACCCACTCGCCCGCACCGCCGATCATAGCGTAATCACCCGGCTACGAATGGACATGAACGCCTCGCCCAAATCCCTCTGGAGCTCGGCGCCCGCATTGTTCATGGCGGCAAGGAACATGGCGTCAACGGGACCGCCGCTGGGATGAATGCATATCCGGTAGCGCCCGTCTTCGAATTCGCTTCCCACCTGCAGCGTTTGGAGCACACCGCTGGGACCGTGCAGTTCGTAGAATGGCACCGCCACCCCGCGCCCAAATCCGATGGTGTACTGAATCCCCGGATTGACCAAGCGATAGCCCGCCATCCCCCCGACCACCACGGGAAGCGTCAGCGCAACAATGCTGCGCAGCGCCATGTGGACCGCTCGCTCCTGGCCGTCCTGTGACGCTGGATTCCCCGGCACGAAATCCAGGTACAGGTAGGCCATGGGCCCGACCTTGTACCCCTCGAGCTGGAGCGTCAGCCCACGGATTCCGGCGGACGCAATCCCTTCCGCAACCACGTCGTTTCGCTGCCAACCGGCCGGCATCCCCCCCCCGAACTGGCGCGCCAGCGCAAGCAACCCCAGGAAGGAAAGGATACCCATCGTGATCAGCACGGAACCCGCGATGCGCCACCCCAGCGCCGCGTGTGCAACGAACGGCCACAGCCCGAGAAGCATGGCGACAAGGGCCGTCGCGAAGTGCCCGGGTGTCGGCTTGGCCCGCGGATCAATCGCCGGGCCCGCCTGCGACGGCGCGGCCGCGGCCGGCGGCGCCGACGCCCGCTTCATCATCTTCTTCACCATGTCGTGGGCCATGGCCAGTTCCTTGTCCGCCGGGTTCTCCGCGCAGTACTCCTCCACGCACTTCACCATGAACGGATGCGCGAACGCGAGTTCCGCGGGCTGATATCCGCCGGCCGCCTTGCGCATAAGATCTTCCGCGCGCCCGAGAACGCTGCACATGGCCTCGACATACCCCAGAATCGCAATACGCCAATTCTGCCGGGAAAGACGCAGCGCCTTCCTGTTCTCGATAAGGAGCCGGAAAATGCAGGCCCCGCTGGACGGGTGCGAGCCCCCGCCGAGACCGGGGCTCCGCACGTAGGCAAACGCGTAGTGCAGAATCACTTCACCCCACGGCACCCCCTCCTCCCTCTTCTGCTGGAACACGGGCGCCAGTTCGCTGAGAATGGGCTCGTCCGGGGCTTCACTTCGAAGCACCTCGCTCCACTGGTCGAACTCATCAAAAGAGAGCGACATCAGCATCAGGTTCTCGGCGGCGTTGGCGACAACGGTCGTCTTGGGCGGTGGCCGGCCGCCAGCCCACATGCTTAGGCCCTGCCTCCACTCCCGTATGGTCTGCTGGAAAAACTCGCGTGCCGCGGAACCCTCCCCGGTTTCGCCCCAGTGAAACGCCCCCAGCTGATACGCAGCCAGCGCACGCTCCAGAGCATTCGTCGTGGAATCGAGCGCCTGTTGGAAGCGGGTCAACGCGGTTTGCAACAGGCCCCTTTCCGCCGCACGGATCGCCTCCTGGTTGATACGGTCAAGATTGGCCGGCATGATCGCCCTCCGTTTGTAGCGAGCAGTTCAGCACACGATTGTAGTCTTCAACGATCAGAATCGGGCCGGCGCGACCGTCTCCGCAGGCCAAGGCCGTACACGGCCTTGCGCCCTTCCAAGCAGCCATCTGCGCGAACGATCCACGGCTTAATGCCAGGAGCAGGCCGTTCGACGAGTGAACAAGCCAGCCGTCGCGGCCCGGCAAGGGAAGCGCCGCCCGAAGGTTGATGGCGTCAACATCGAGTGTAACGACGCGCTCCCGCCCCGCCAGCATTGCCTCCACCGTCCCCACGCGCACAAATTGACGATGGACGCCCAGCAGTTGGAAGAAGCAGGCCAGTTCGGCCGAATCCTCGTCCCACAACGAGAGCGTAAGCAATCCGTCCGCGGGATCGAAGAACCGACGGCCTGCGCAGCGGCACGCCCCGCCTTCCAGGTCCAGAATGGCCATGGTCTCGAGGTTATCGACGCCATTCTTGCTCTCGCCCAGACTCAATCCTGTCCAGATCACACGCTTACTCCCCACAAGAAGGCGCTGCCGGTTCGGCTGCCAGACATCCAGCGAGGCCCCCGGTTTTAGTTGGCCGTCCTTCATCGACAGAATCTCTCCAAACTCATTCGCGACCCAGAACGTTCCGTCGGGCCCCACCGCCACCGCCTCTATGCGCCCCGCGTGCCGGGGCGGGGGCCCTCTCGCCTCCATGGGCGGCGTCCATCGGTTCAGGCGACCCGAGTAGTCAACCCACACCATCTCCTGCTCGTTGCAGGCGGCCGCGACGTCGCCGACACCTCGATCGTCCAGCTTGCCGGTCATGGGCGGGTTTGAACTGACCAAGTGCAACCCGTCGTCGCCTTCCGCCACGGCCGCATATCCCGAACCGAAGGGCATGACGGCCAGAATCCTCCACCGGGCCCGATGCGCGCCGCCCGCCTTGAGGCAGAATGCCCCTCCCTGAAGGATCACGAACAACTCGTCGCCGTTTTCGGCGATGGCCCTTGTTGTCCCGTAGCCGGAGGGGAACTCCGTGACCTCCACCACGGCCTCTCCGGGATGGCCGGACCAGACGTAGCGGCGCAGTTCCATGCTCACCATCAAAACTCCGCCGCCGAATGCATGACTCTCCGACATCAGGCCTGGAAGCCGGGGGCCCTCTCGCCTATCCCGCCACCGGTCACCCGACAGCACGACCGATGTCGCGTTTCGCTGGAGCAGAAAGAGGTCGCGGCCCGACAGCAGACACCCGCCGCACACACTATCATGCAGGGCGCGCTTGTGCAGAACCGTCCCTTCCGTATCTAGAACAGTCAAGGCGGTGCGCCCCCCGGCGTCCGACCAGGCGGCCACGCACTCCGGCGACGCGACGATGCCGCGCAGTTCGCCGTTGAGCTGCGTCACCACCGTCGCGCCGTCAGCGCCTTCGCCAGCCACAACGCGCAGCGAGCGCAGTTGTCCGTCCGCGTCCTGCCACCACAGGGCGCCGCCAACGGACGCCAGCACCGGAAGTTCAACCTCCGGCAAACGGCACATGAACGACTCGCGGCGTCCAACCGTCGGCTCGAGCGCGCCATCCACCGGCCAGGCAAGTTGGAGGATCGCGCCCCTCCCCTGCTCGTCCACCATCGCAACCCATGATCCATCGTCGGCCGCCGCCATCGCGAGCAGTCGCGCGCGCGGAACGTCCAGCGCCGACGCGCTCGCAAGGCCACGGCGCAGGTCCACCACAGCGACACGGCCCAACCGCTCGAGGTAGAAACCGCACCCGAGCCGGGCGGCTATGGCGGCAGCACTGGCGCGAAGCGCTCGCTCGGCAACGACTTCAAACCCCGGCCCCGCCGACGGCTCCTCCCTGGGGAGTTCGACATCGGGGAGCGGATCGAGCTTGAACCATGGGCGTCGCGGAGGCCCGGAATGAATGTACTCTTCCGCGGCGGCGCGCACGGGCGGGGAACCTTCGCGCCATGCCAAGGATGGAAGCGTATCGGGAAATTGCTGCAGCGTCGAGGCGCGGGCGCGCAAAAACACGCACCATGCCTCTGCACCCGGCACGCCCGCGCTTACCAGTTCCGCGAGTTCACTCACCAACGGAAAC
The DNA here is from genome assembly GCA_018001225.1 of Kiritimatiellia bacterium. NCBI lineage: Bacteria > Pseudomonadati > Kiritimatiellota > Kiritimatiellia > Kiritimatiellia bacterium. Next base: position 87,102 of record JAGNIJ010000003.1, read on the forward strand.
GGACCGCTCGCCTTGCATCGCGCATCGAGGTAACACAGCGTCCGCAGCAGTCGGACGGCAATGCCTTGGCCGCCGCCCAGTCGGAGATGGTATGTCAGCTCCTCGAACGGCCGCGCGGCGGGCCCGCCCCATCGCCGATCGCCGCCGGGGTCCGCGCGACGGAGGAAGAGAATCGCCAGCCTGCGATGCGCGCGCTCCGCGGACGGCGGCGACGAGAGGTAACAGGACTCCGCAGCCGACCGAAATTGGCCATGGTAGAAGTCCAACAACTCGCCGCGCCACATGAGATAGGGCCGCAGGAGGCGCAACAGCGCCGCCACGTTGCCGAGCGGGTCACCCGGATCAACCATCTCCGTGAGTTCGGTCGCCGCAAGCCCGTGGCGGCTGGCCGCCAGCGCGGACGCCAGCCGATTCACAAGCACCGCGCCGACGGGTGCACCGGACGAGTCAACAAAGCCGGGATCGTTGGATAGCCGCTGCAAGAGGATCCACCGAAACAGGCCGGCCGATTCTCCGGGCAGTTCCCGGATGCGATCCGTGATCTCCTCGTACGTGCCGAGCGTGCGCAATTCCTCGAGCGCGGTCAGGATGTAGATCGGGAGGCGGCTGTCCTGCTTCTTCGCAAGTTCCGCGAGCTGTTCCGGCTCCATGCGCTTCCGGTAACGATGCAGGTACGCCGTGCCGATGGCCTCCACATCCTGCGGCTCCAACGGAGCGAGAACCCGCCATTGTACGCTCGCGCCGCGCCGCTTTAAGGCGTCCACGACCGGGTGCTCGTTCGAGGAGACGATCAGCCGCACGCGCGGGGCCAGGACAGCTGGAATCCAGTGCAAAGCGTGCGCGCCATCAGCCGCATCGAGCTGGTTCACAGCGTCAAGGACCAGGACGATCCGGCACTTGGCCGAGGCTTTCGCCTGCCATTCGCGGAACTGGTCCACCAGCTCTTGAACGCGATCGGCAACCGGCGCCGTTTCGCCCGAGACCTTCGCGAGCGCATGACAAATGCAACGCAGCATCCGCCGGAGATCGGTCGAGCCTTCGCTGGCGCCGACAAAATGAGGAATGACCACCAACCCGGCGTTAGCCGAGCACAGCCGGCATAGCTTCGCCATCAGCGCCGTCTTGCCGGACCCTGCCGGCCCAATGAGCGCACACATACCACCGTTCGCACCGCCCTGCACGACGTGTGTCAGATCATCCAGCAACGGCTGGCGGCTTCCAGCGTAGTATCGCTGGACTCGCTCATCGATGAAGCCCTCCATTGCGTCGCGCTGCAGAGCGAACTCGTCGCCGGCCGCCATCGCGGCCGCATCGAAGCGAGAAGCGAGTTCGGGATCTTCGGAGATACTCCTGAACAGATCATCGTAGACTCTCTGGCCGAACGCCTGCAGCCCGGCCAGGCGGCCGCGCTGCGCATCCCAGTGCGCAGCATAGACGAAGACGGGAAGGCCGGCGGCGACGATCGCCCGCTTCAGGTCCGCAAGCCGCCGCTCGTTCTCGCTGCCAGTCGGCTCGCGCATCTCTCCGGGAATCGTCTCCTCCATCTGAGCCGTGCTCTCCGGGTTGCGGAAGTAGAAGAAGGCCGAACCATGACGGCCCAGCCGGTCCAGCACGCCGTAGTGGATCTCGTCGGCCGTGATCGAGGTGTCCTTGCCTTGCGGGATCGAGCCATACCGGCCGCCGAGCATGCAGAGGAACCGGGGCCTGCATTCATCCACGATTTCGCGGCACACACCCAGCGCATCCTGATCGCTAGTCACACCCCAGCGCAGGTCGACGTCCAGCAGGTGTATCCGGCGCTTCCACAACTCCTCCCGCAACCGCGGAAAGACGAAACGCACCAAATGATCTCTTTCCGCCTGCATGTCGCGGAAGGTGGACGAAATGAATACGCGAATCTGGCGAGGGGCTACAACGCCGTGCGCCGATGTGGATAGGTCATTCACGGTCGAAAGCAGCGGGCCCGTTCAACGCCCTTGTGCCGCCCGGTAGCCTTGTCCTGCGACTAAGCCCACTCCGACCCCGTGAGCCCACGATGTGATCCCGATCCGTCACGCACGACCCCTCGGAAAAGACAGCCATCGTCCGCGCAAGATGAGCATGTCACCCGCCTGTGCGATGACAAGCGATCGAGGCCAGCGGGAACAGATGCAAGCGTCCTTCTTCACTCGCGCACTCACGGGCACCCCTCCTTACGCGACGCATAGGCTTCAGCGAACTCCCGGAAGCCGGCGGTCAGGTTCCATTTGGAGAGGTCGGCAACGGGCACCCAGGCGGAATCGTCGTGTTCCTCGCTCATACGAAGGATACCGCCCGCCGAGACGGCTTCAAGGCATAGCACGGCCAGGTTCTTGTCCGCCATTTCGATTCGGTAGGCTCCCGCCACGCCCGTCAAGGCGATGTCCAGCCCGGTTTCCTCCTTGACCTCCCGCCGCACGGCCTCGTCGAACGTCTCGCCCGGATCCGCCTTCCCGCCCGGCCACTCCCACGTTCCGACAAAGCTCTTGTTGGCGCTCGAACGACGGATCAACAGGCATCGCCGCTGCTCGTCAAAGATCACTGCACGCACCGCAAGCTTGTATGGTTTGCCTGGCATCGTCATCTCCTTGAGCGCCACTGACGCTCCTTCACCAACCGGCGGGCTGCACTCCGGACCAAAGAATAGTTGCGCGGAGCAGGCTCGTCTATCCCGTAGTTTCCAAGCTTCTGCAGGGGTTGGCCGGCGCGGCCTCCTACGCCTCAGTCGGGGATCGGGACGTCCTCGTCCTTCAGTTCGATGAATTCCGAATGAGCCGGAGGGACAGCGAGCTGCGCCTCGTCGCTGTAAAACCCCACGTTGAATAGATGCGTTAACTCCTCCAGCACCTCCCGGGCCTCCGGCCCTTGCGCGACGACCAACAGTTCCACGCCTTGGGTGGCTTCGAGAGTCAGCAGGCCCATGATAGAGGTTCCCTTGATCGTGTCGTTGTCTTTTGTAATCGTTACGGCCGTGTGGGGGCCTTTCAATTGTACTATTTTTACGATCAGCGCCGCGGGTCGGGCATACATGCCGTATCGGTTGAGTACGGTAAGCCGTCGAGCCAGTGGCATGCTCATTATACCCTCCGTGTTTTTTTCACATGTCTTTCGAGTCCGTGCCTTACCCTCGTATTTCCGGGGGGATGTCGAGGATGACCTGCGAGGCGCACAGCTTGAATCCACCTCCCTTGCAGGGGCTGGTGGCGATGACGGTCTGCCGCACTCCGTTCTTGCGGAGGGCCCCCCGCAGCTTCGAGATCACGCGGTGGACATCCGCCCCGTCCGGATTCTGCCACAACGTGCCGCCATGCCATTCGAAGGCGGACGCCACGGCCGCCACGCCGTCCAGGAGGTCGGGCATGGTCACATACCATTGCGTGGCGCACGCGGCCAACAACTTCAGGAGTACGAATTCGCGAAGCGTGAGGACTAGCTTCGCGTCCCGCAAGAGAAGTTCACGCGTCCCATAACGTCCGCCGGCCAATCGCAGGACCAGGATGTCATCGTAGTGATCCCCGTCTTTCCGCTTTTTCATGGGTGTTTCCTTTCCGTGGGTTGGACTCTGCAGCCCCTGTTTCTGTCCCTTGTCCATAGGCGTACCCGTTAAGATCGCCGCCAGTTTCAAGGCCATGTCGGCCACGGCATGGAGCCGGGCCACGACTTCTTCCGTGGAGGCTTGCGCGCGCTGGAAGACGACCTGCGGCGCCGCCACGCCGCCCGCGACGGAGGCGTGTTTGACCGGACCGGCTTGATCGACCTTCTCCCGCATTTCATGTCTCCGTGTATGCGTGTGCCTTTGCTACCACACGGCCATCATATCCTCCGTCAATCGATATTTATCTGCCTTGCGCGCTATTTACATATCCAGCACGGATCGCGCTGGTTACGCCGTATTCGAGCCATTTTCTGATTGAGTTGTCCCGGTTGAGATGTTGAGTTTATGCGGATTTCCGGCTTGAGTTCCGGCCCGCGTGGTCATAATGAGGAAGAACTCAATCAGGGGGGGGCGATGATGCGCGAAGTGAACCTTCAGGCACTCCGGGTTTCAGCACAGGCCGATGAGGGGCCCCGGCCACGCTGGATTCGCGGAGCCGATATCCGCCCGATGCCCGACATGGAGGCACGGAACACACCCTGCGCCTACATAGTCCGCAATGGCGAGTTGCCTGTTATTCGAACGCACGGGGGCGACCGGGTGGTGGACTGCGGGGTCAAACACAAGGCCACACCGCTTTCCAAGCTGATGCTGGGCCGGCAGGAAACGCCCCTGCTGCACGGGAGCTACTCCTCCGCGGGACAACTTCTGCGAAGCGTGCGAACCCTCGTGGCCCACGCCCTGGAACGGGGTGAGGCCAACCTCTACTTCATCGGAGTGGATGATGAGTTGTTCGATGGACTATGGCGTCAAGCCGCCGGCGCGGAAACGGCTTTGAAGCCGGAGCCGGCAGGGGAGCGCAACGGCGTGGAGGGGGGCCACTCCACGGCTTCGCCCCTCCTGATGGAACTGTTGCCCCGGGAAGTTGAGCCCGACGATCTGGCCCGCACCTTTGTGGGCAACTCGCTGGGCGCGAGGCTGGTTCGGCAACTGATCCTCCGGGCCCGGCGTGTCACGGAGCCGATCCTTATCGTGGGGGAACCGGGAACGGGCAAGGACCTGGTGGCCCACACCATCTCGAGGTTTCGAGAGGGGCCGTTCATCCAGATGAATTGCGCCGCTGCAGGCTCCTCCGCCGATCTCGAGCTCTTCGGGCCGCGGCCGACAGAACGACGAGGCCCCCGGGCATCGGGGGGGCTGTGGAAGGCAGCGGCCTATGGTACGCTCTATCTGGACGAAATCAGCGCTCTTCCCATGAGTTCGCAGGTGAAGGTCGGCGAAGCGATAAAAGCAGAGTTCGAACGCAAGCCCGATAGCCGGGGAGTGGCGCACGTCCGGGTGCGCGTGATCGCCGCCACCAATAGGGAGCTTGGCTCGGCCGTGACTGCGGGTCAATTCGATGAGCGGCTCTTCTACCTTCTCCGCCGCTTTACCATCCATACCCCGGCTTTGAGGGAACATCCGCAGGACATACCGCTTCTAGCCGGCCATCTATGGCGACACATCACCGGCCGGGAGAATGAAACTCTGGCGAGCGACATCCTGGCACGACTTCAAAAGCAGTCCTGGCCAGGGAACGTGCGGGAACTGAAGGCGGCTCTTTGCCGACTGCGAAACTTGTTCGGCTCGACGAAACTCACCGGCAAACACATGGATGCCGTCCTGTTGAGCGAGCGAGGGGTCATGCCCTCGACATCACAGGACCGCTTGATAGCGCATCACGTGGAGTGCCTGCAGCACCTGCGGAAAGCGGATGAAGTGATCCAGGCCGCCCGGGTCGCCACCGAGCCGCTCCAGGGGCGCCGACGCCCCACGAGCGAAATGATCCTGACCACCCAGGAACAAGTCCTGCGTCGTCTTGCTGAATTGGATATCCTCTGCATGACTCCCCTGCTTTTCGGCGGGTATACGACCTATGCCATCATCCATGAGTTAAGAGGACGTCTGCATTATTTCTGCAAGCTTCTTGCGTCGGACGCGCGGGCCGCCCTGCGCTTCTGGCGGAACGACCTGTCTATCCTGGCAGAGCGCGCTGCCGGCGTGCTGTTCGACGAATGGAGGCGGTTGCAGAATCTGTAAGGGCGAGAAGGGCGCCACAAGCAGGGGCCCCATGCTCACGGCGCCGAAATACGGGATCGCCCAGACATGATCCGATCGGATACGTTTCAGACAACAGGTTTGCATCAGGCAAGGCCGCGCACTAAAAGGAAACACATCATGAAACGCTGGTTGCTGATCCCCTCCGTGTTGATCCCGTGCTGTCTTTTTTCCTGCTCGCCGCCAGCCGCGCCGGGGCCCGGGGCCGGCGGGGCGTTCCGGGTGGCGGCGGTGTTCCAGACCGCCATCGAGGAGCCGTGGGACGGCGTGATCCACCAGGCCTGCCTGAAGGCCAAGGAGGAACTCGCGATCGAGTACGAGTTCACGGAGAAGGTCGCCGCCGCGGACTACGAAAAAGTGCTCCGGGAATACGCCGAGCGCGGCTTCAACCTGATCGTGGGCGACGCCTTCCTCGCCGGCGAGGAGCCGGTGCGGCGCGTGGCGAAGGAGTACCCGGAGATCGCCTTCGCGTTTGGCTCGGAATTCGGCCCCGCCGCGCCGAACCTGTCCGTGTTCGACAACTGGATCCACGAGCCCGCCTACCTCTGCGGGGTCATCGCCGGGCGGCTGACGAAGACCGGGACGATCGGCGCGGTGGCGGCCATCCCCATCGGCGAGGTCAACCGCCTGGTCAACGCCTTCCGCGAGGGCGCGCGCTCCGTGCGGCCGGACGTGAAGCTGAAGGTATCCTACATCGGCAGCTGGTTCGACCCGCCGAAGGCCAAGGAGGCCGCCATCGCCCAGATCGAGGCCGGCGCGGACTTGATTTTCGCCGAGCGGTTCGGCGTGTACGAGGCGTGCAGGGAGAAGGGCGTGCTCGCCTTCAGCAACATGTACGACCAGCACGCGATGGCCCCGGACACGATCGTCACCGGCCCGGTCTGGGACATGGGCCCCACCCTCCGGCACTGCATCGAAACCATCAAGAAGGGCGCCTGGGTAGGCATGGACTTGAAGGACTGGTCCATGATGGCCCAGGGCGGCGCGAGCCTGGCCCCGCTGCATGATTTCGAAAGCAGGCTCCCCGCGGACGTCCTGGCGGAAGTCCGGGACTTGGAAGCGAAGATTGTCCAGGGCGCCTTCCGCGTCCCGGTGGACGAGTCGAAGACCGTGTCGGACTGATCCGGTCTCGCGGGAGCTCGACCCTCCAAGCGATCCTGGAGGGCGGAGCTCCTGCGACGCCGGGGGCGCCTCATGATCCAGACCAGAATCGACATGCCCAGCCTCACCCCACCCCTGATCGAGATGCGGGGCATCACGAAGCGGTTCCTCGGCGTCCCGGCCAATCGCGACATCCGCTTCCGGCTCTTCCCGGGCGAGGTCTGCGCGCTCCTGGGCGAGAACGGCGCGGGCAAGACCACGCTGATGAACATCCTCTTCGGCTACTACGCGTGCGACGAGGGCGAGATCCGGATCGGGGGCGAACGGGTGAACCTCGCCTCGCCCCGCGAGGCCGTCCGGCGCGGCGTCCGGATGATCCACCAGCATTTCGCGCTGGTCCCCTCGCTGTCGGTGCTGGAGAACGTCGCCGTCGGCCAGGAGGACCACCGGCTCGGGTTCCTGGACTGGAAGACCGCGCGGGAGCGCCTGCTGGAACTGGAGCGGCGGTTCGGCCTGGCGCTCGATCCGGACGCGAAGGTCTGGACCCTCTCCGTCGGCGAGCAGCAGAAGGTCGAGATCCTCAAGGCCCTCTACCGCGACTGCCGGGTGCTCATCATGGATGAGCCGACCGCGGTGCTGGTCCCTTCCGAAGTGAAGGAATTGTTCACCATGCTCCGGGCCTTCTCGGCCCAGGGGAACGGCGTGGTGTTCATTTCCCACAAGCTCCACGAGGTCATGGAGATTTCCGACCGGATCGTCGTGCTGCGCAACGGCGAGGTGATGGCGGAGAAACCGGCGCGCGACACGAGCGCGCGCGAACTGGCCGGCCTGATGGTCGGGCGCGACGTGCTCAACGATAACCGGCGAAAGCGGCGATCACCGGGCCGGCCGGTGCTGGAGATCTCCGGCCTCTCGGCGTCGAACGACAAGGGGCTGCCCGCCGTCCGGGATCTGGACCTGACGGTCCACGAGGGCGAGGTCCTCGGCCTCGCGGGCGTCTCCGGCAACGGGCAGCGCGAGCTGGCCGAGGTGCTCTTCGGCCTCCGGCCACCCGAGGCCGGGTTGGTCTCCATCGGCGGCCGGCCTGTTGCGCCCGGCCGCCCGCCGGCCGTCATGGCCGCGGGCGTCGCGCGCATCCCCGAGGACCGCATCGCGACGGGCCTGATGATGGACCTGTCGATCGCGGACAACCTGATCCTGGAAAACCGGCGCTCGGCGGAGTTCCGAAGCCGGGGCCTCATGGATCACGGGCGGGTCCGCGAGCACGGCCGGCGGCTGATCGCGCAGTTCGGGATCAAGGCCGCCGGGCCGGACGCCGCCGCCAAGACCCTCTCCGGCGGGAATCTCCAGAAGGTGATCCTGGCCCGCGAGCTGTCGGACGGGCCGCGGCTGATCGTGGCGGCGCAACCGACGCGCGGGCTGGACGTCGGCGCGGCGGAGTTCATCCGCGGCCGGATGCTGGAGGAGTGCGAGCGCGGCGCGGGGGTGCTGCTGATTTCCGAGGATCTCGACGAGATCCTGTCCGTCAGCGACCGCGTGGCCGTGATGTACGAGGGCCGCGTGGTCGGGCTGCGCCCCGTCGGCGACGTCACCCGCGAGCAGATCGGCCTCTGGATGAGCGGGGTGGTCCAATGATCCGGCTGCGCCTGGAAAAGCGTCCGCCCCTGCCCGACTGGGCGAAGGTCGCGGTCCCGCTGGCCGCGATTCTCGCCACGCTGCTGCTGGCGGCCGTCCCCATCCTCGCGGCCGGCGGGAACCTGTGGAAGTCCTACCACTATCTCTTTTACGGCGCCCTCGGCACGCGGCTCAACCTGCTGGAGACGTGCGTCAAGGCCAGCCCGTTGATCTTCACGGGGCTCGGCGTGGCCTTCGCGTTCCGGGCGCGTTTCTGGAATATCGGCGCGGAGGGCCAGTTGATGGCCGGCGCGATCGTCGCGGGCTGGCTGGGCATCGCGCTGCCGATCCCCTCGCGGTTCCTGCACCTGGCCGTGATCCTCGCGGCGGCGTTCCTCGCGGGCGGGCTGTGGGCCGCGATCCCGGCCTTCCTGAAGACCCGGTTCAAGGTGGACGACGTGGTCACGACGCTGCTGTTCAATTACATCATGCTGCACTTCATGGGCACGCTCCTCTTCGGCCCGCTCCAGCAGCCGGAATCGAGCTGGCCGCGCTCGCCGGAGATCCGCGCGACGGCGCAATACCCGGTGCTGGTCGCGCGCTCGCGGTTCCACCTCGGGATCCCGCTGGCCCTCGCCGCCGCGGGCGTCGTCTGGTTCATCCAACGCAAGACGGTGTTCGGCTACGAGACCCGGGCCGTGGGCGCGAATCCCGTTGCGGCGCACTTCGGCGGCATCCCGACCTCGTCGGTGATCCTGAAGACGGCCGTCCTCTCCGGCGGGCTCGCGGCGCTGGCGGGCGTCGGCGAGGTCTGCGCCGTCCAGCATCACCTCCTGATGGACCTCTCGCCCGGCTACGGCTACTCGGGCATCGTCGTCGCGATGCTCGGGAACCTGCACCCGGCCGGCGTCGTGCTGGCGGCCCTATTCTTCAGCAGCATCAGCGTGGGCTCGCAGACCATGAGCCGGATGACGGGCGTGCCCAGTTACATCTCCGAGGTGATCCAGGGCCTGGCGCTGATGGTCATGCTCGTGGCGCTGCTGCTGACGGAATACCGGGTGCGAAGACGCCGCCCCGCGGGACAGGAGGCCGGCCATGGATGACCTCCTGTCCCTGGCCTTCCTGGCCGGCGTCCTGGCCGCCGCCCTGCGGATGGCCGCGCCGATCCTCTTCGCCACGCTGGGCGAGATCATCGGCGAACGCGCGGGCGTGTTGAACCTGGGCATCGAGGGCACGATGCTGATGGGCGCGATGACCGGCTTCACCGTGGCGCTGAAGACCGGCAGCCTCTGGCTGGGGGTCGCCGCGGCCGCCGGCGTGGGAATGCTGTTCGGCTTCATCATGGCGGTGCTGGTCGTCTACCTCGGGTTGAGCCAGCATGTCTCGGGGCTGGGCCTGACGCTCTTCGCCACGGGCCTGGCCATGTTCATCTACCGGCTGGTCTTCGGCTCCCCGACCCTGCCGCCCACGGTCGAGCCCTTCCGGCAGGTCGCGATCCCGCTGCTGTCGCGGATCCCCGTGATCGGGCCGGCGCTCTTCAACCAGTACGCGCTGGTGTACCTCTCGTGGCTGCTCGTTCCGGCGGTCTCGATCCTGCTGTACCGCACCCGCGCGGGCCTGCGGATCCGAACGGTCGGAGAGAATCCCCTGGCGGCCGACACGGTGGGCATCCACGTCCACCGCACGCGCACCGTCAGCCTCGTGATCGGCGGCGGGCTGATGGGCGTCGGCGGCGCGTTCCTCACCCTGGCCCACCAGAACATGTTCCTCATGGACGTGATCGGCGGCCGCGGCTGGATCGCGATCGCGATGGTGATCTTCGGCAACTGGAGCCCGGTCAAGGGCGCGCTCGGGGCCCTGCTGTTCGGCCTGCTCGACGGCCTCCAGCTCCGCCTGCAGACCGTCGGGCTCCACGTGCCCTTCCACGTCTTCCTGATCCTCCCCTACGTCATGACCGTCCTCGCCATGATCAGCGTCTCCCGCAAGGCCGCCGCCCCGGCCGGCCTCCTCAAGCCCTATCGGCGCGAGGACAAGGGCGGCTGACCGGGAGGCCCGCGGGTCGCGCCGGCGCGGGCCCCGGCGTCCAGGGCCCAGCCTCCGGGGATTCCCCGAACTTGAAAAAACCGCGGATTGAGCGAAGTATGTTCAAACCAATCATGAAGCAAACAAGGGGGCCATGATGAAACACGCGCGGACGCTTCTACTTGGCGCCATCCTGGCGGGCTGGTTAGGGATCGCGATCGTTTCCCATGGACAGGAGCGTCCGGCGCCGGCCGCCGGGGACGCGCCCCCGGCCGAACGGGTCATCTTTGATTTCAGCAAAGAAACCGACGCCGGCGGCTGGCACATCGAGGACGACGTGGTGATGGGCGGGCGTTCGCAGGGGCGCTTCTTCATCAGCGACGAAGGCCACGCCGTCTTCACGGGCGACGTCTCGCTGGAGAACGACGGCGGGTTTTCGTCCCTGCAGTACTACTTCGACCCGATCGACGTTTCGGCCTACCGCACCACCGTCATCCGGCTCAAGGGCGACGGCAAGCGCTACCAGTTTCTCGTGGAGGCGGAGCGCGACGCGCGGCATTACTACGTGTACGAGTTCGAGACCGGCACGGACTGGCAGACGGTGGAGATCCCCCTCGCGGAGATGGTCCCCGTGTACCGCGGGGACCGCCTGGATATCCCGAACTTTCCCGGCCGGACCCTGGCGCAGGTCCGGTTCTTCATCGCCAATAAGAAGGCGGAATCCTTCCGCCTGGAGATCGACAAAATCTGGCTCCGGTAGGCGCGCTCCTGCCTGTTCACGGCGTGCCCGCCGAGACAACCCGGCAAGCCGCCGCCGGCCAAGGCGTTGCGGATCGGGGGTTGAATCCTTAGGTGTTTTTGATGGGGTGGATGACGGGATTTGAACCCGCGACTCCCAGGGCCACAACCTGGTGCTCTGCCAACTGAGCTACATCCACCGCCGGGAACAGAGCATATACGGGCGGGCGCGTATTTCCAGCGCAAAATCAGCGCCGCGCCAGCAGGTACAGGACCTGCACGTCCTTGTTCATCGGGATCACCCAGCGGGCATACAACTCCCGCAGGGCCGCCGGCCCCGCGACATGCTGGCCGGGGATCAACTCCAACTCATGGGCATACGTGCCGGCCTTCCGCTCGACCCGGTCCAGCACCGCCCGCTCGACCGCGAGGTCCGTGATCGCCGAGCGCAGGCCGTCGGCGTCCCCGGCCCGAATCAGCGGTTCCAGGCGGTCCGGGTCCGCGCGGTGCTTGCTCTCGGCGACGAACTTGCCGTAGTGAATGCGCTTGGACAGGGCCTGCAGCAGGTGCACGTCGTTGACGGCGCTGGAACCCCACTGCCCGTCGTCGCCGGGCGCGCACAGGAACGGGATGATCTCGCCGACGTAGGCCGCCCAGATCCGGTCGTTGAGGTTGATCGCGTTCGGCCGGAGGGGGTTGTCGTACACCGCGGCCGGCAGGATCGGCGCGGGCAGGTCGCGGAAGAAGGGATGCTCGTCCGGGCTGGTGTAGCGTCGCACCTTGGCGTGCGCCCGCTCGCTCTCGTGGAGCAGGAACTGCACGAGGCTTTCCCCGCCCAGTTCCCGCCCGACCCCGTCCGGCCGGTAGATCACGGGGTTCTGCCGGAACTGCGCCCGCTCCAGCACGCCGAAGAGGATGGTCTCCTCGAGCCGCACCAGCACGCTGCGGATGTTGTCCAGCGACAGGGTGTCCGCCGAATCGGTCATCGCCCGGCCATCGTGCCGCCCCGCCGCCCCGAATGCAAGACCTCGGAACGGGATTGACAAGGGCGGGGCGGAATATAAAGTTAGGCCCACAAAACATTTTCCATGGGCATCGCACCGCCAAGAAAACACGCCGCGGCCTTGAGCTCGAGCCTGGAGGATTACCTCGAGGCCATCCACGGACTGACCCTGGACGGCAAGGCCGCCCGCGGACGGGATATCGCCGAGCGTCTGCAGGTCCGGCGATCGTCCGTCACGCTGGCCCTCCGCTCCTTGTCCGCGCGCGGCCTGGTGAATTACTCGCCCTACGACCGGATCACGCTGACCGCGAGGGGGCGGACCGCCGCGCGGGACATCAGCCGGCGACACGAGGCCCTGCGCCGCTTCTTCGTGAAGGTGCTGGAGGTGGAGGAACGCGAGGCCGAGCAGGTCGCATGCAAGATGGAACATGCCCTCTCGCCTTCCATCCGGCGGCGGCTGACGGAATTCGCGCGGCTGATGCGGCGCTGCCCCCTGGGCGGACCGCGGTGGAAGCCGGGCCGGGGGTTCCGTTGCCCGGCGCCAAGCGCCCGGGGAGGCCACCGGCCGTGAGCCTTTCCTTGAAGGACTTGAGCCCGGGGGAACGCGGACGGATCGTCCGCCTCGACCGGCGCGGCGCGCTGGGGCAGCGCATGGCGGACATGGGCTTGATCCCCGGGTCCCTGGTCGAGGTCAAGCGGATCGCGCCGCTCGGCGACCCCATGGAGGTCCAGGTCCGCGGGTACCGGCTGTCGCTCCGGAAGGCGGAGGCCGCCGGGGTGCTGGTGGAGAGGATCGAGGCATGAGCCGCCCGCTCGTCGTCGCCCTCGCCGGCAACCCGAATTCCGGCAAGACCAGCCTGTTCAACGCGTTGACCGGGGCGCGCCAGCACGTGGGCAACTACCCCGGCGTGACGGTGGAGAAGCGCGAGGGCCGGTGCCGGCATGGCGACCGGGACATCACGTTCGTGGACCTGCCGGGCGCCTACAGCCTGACCGCGTACTCCCCCGAGGAACTGGCCGCCCGGCACTTCCTGATCGAGGAGCGGCCCGACGTCGTCGTGGACGTGGTGGACGCCTCCAACCTGGAGCGCAACCTGTACCTTGCCGTGCAGCTCATGGAACTCGGCGTGCCGCTGGTGCTGGCCTTCAACATGAGCGACCAGGCCCGGGCGCGGGGGATCGAGTTCGACCTCCCGCAGATGTCCCGGCTGCTCGGCGCCCCGATCGTCCCCACGGTGGGGCACCAGGGCCAGGGCATTTCGGAACTGCTGGACGCCATCGACACCGTCGCCGACCGGCCGGAGGTGCGCCCCCCCCACCGCTTCGAATACGACGCCGAATTGAACGAGGCCATCGATGCCGTGGAGGATCGGCTCCGGCCGCGGACCGACCTCGCGGCCCGGTACAACCTGCGCTGGCTGGCCCTGAAGCTGATGGAGAACGACGCCGAAGTGGAGACCGTGGTGCACGATCCCTCGCTGGGCGACGAAGTCCGCCGCCGGGCCGTCGAGATCGAGCGCATCCGGGGCGTGCCCCCGGAGCATCTCATCGCGGACCACCGGTACGGCTTTATTTCCGGGGCCTGCCAGGAGAGCGTGCGGACGGGCGCCGAAATCCGGCATTCGATGTCCGACCGGATCGACTCGCTCGTCACGCACCGCGTGCTGGGCCTGCCGATCTTCCTGGGCCTGATGTACGCGGTGTTCCTGCTGACCTTCACGCTGGGCGAGCCGCCGATGGGCTGGATCGAAACCGGCGTGGAATGGCTGGGCGGCCACGTGAGCGCGCTCTGGCCGCCGGGCTCGGACAGCCCGCTGCGCTCGCTGCTCGTGGACGGCGTCATCGCCGGGGTCGGCGGGGTGCTCGTGTTCCTGCCCAACATCCTGCTGCTGTTTCTCGCCATCGCGTTCCTCGAGGACACCGGCTACATGGCGCGCGCGGCGTTCCTCATGGACCGGCTGATGCACAAGATCGGCCTGCACGGAAAGAGCTTCATCCCGATGCTGATCGGGTTCGGCTGCACCGTGCCGGGCGTGCTCGCCACGCGCGTGCTGGAGACCCGGCGCGACCGCCTGACCACGATGCTGGTCCTCCCGCTGATGAGCTGCGGAGCGCGCCTGCCGATCTACATGCTGATCATCCCCGCCTTCTTCCCCGAACACTGGCGCGCGCCGATCCTGTGGATCATCTACCTCGTCGGCATCGGCCTGGCCGTCGGCCTGGCGCGCCTGCTGCGGGGAACGATCTTCCGCGGGGACTCGATGCCGTTCGTGATGGAACTGCCGCCCTACCACATGCCCACGTGGCGCGGCATGCTGCTGCACATGTGGAAGCGCGGGGGGCTGTACCTGCGGAAGGCGGGCACGCTGATCCTGGGCATTTCGATCGTCATGTGGGCGCTGACCAGCTACCCCCGGCCCGGTCCGGGGCCGGAGGAGCCAACGCCGGCCGAGCGCCAGGCCGCGGCGCTGGCCCACACGGCCGCCGGGCGCGTCGGGCAGGCCCTGGAGCCGGTGCTGCGCCCCCTGGGCTTCGACTGGCGGATCGGCACGGCGTTGATCGGCGCCTTCGCGGCGAAGGAGGTCTTCGTCTCGCAGCTCGGCATCGTGTTCGCCGTGGGCTCGGAGGGGGAGGACGTCGAGCCGCTGCGCGAGGTGCTGGCGCGCGAGTACACGCCGCTGACGGGGCTCTGCATCATGCTCTTCATGCTCATCGCCATGCCCTGCATGGCCACGTTCGCCGTGGTCGGCCGGGAAAGCGGCTCCTGGAAATGGGCGGTCTTGCAGTCTGGAAGTCTGACGATCCTGGCGTACCTTGTCACAGGGCTGGTGTACCAGGGCGGTCGCCTCCTGGGCCTCGGCCTGTAAAGAAGACGCGGGAGAGCGGACGATGTGGGAGCAAGCCATAGTATTCCTGGTCGTGGCCGGCGCAGCCGCGGGCTTGTCGTGGTCGGGTTGGACCAAGGCCCGGCGGCGGCGCGGCGCCTCGAATCGTTGCGGCGACTGTTCCTGTCCCTTGAGCCGCCCGAACGGCGGGTGCGCCGCCTCCGCCCGCGGCTCCGCGGCCCGGCCATGAGCGCGCTCCACCAGCAAATGAACCGCGCGATCGACGCCTTCGTCGAGTCGCATTACTACAGCGAGGCGCCGGAGTTCGAAAGCGCGCGGCGTGTCTTCGTGGCGAGTCTGTGCGACGGCATGACCGAGGTGTACCGGCACACCGTTCTCGAACGGCTGCAGAACGATCCCTCGCTGGTCAACGTCCTGCTCTGCGCCGGCGGCGATATTCCCGGGGCCGGCCCCTGGCTGGCGGCGCGGCTGGACGGGGAGACCGTCACCTCCCCGCTCTCCCGCGCGCTGATCCGGGTGCTGGCGGGCTACCCCGGTGAGGCGTCCTGTCGCGCGGTGGAGCGTTTCCTGGAATCCGACCAGCAGGCCGAGGCCCTTCAAAGCCTGGCCCGCCTGGACTGGCCGCGCGCCCTCCCGCGCCTGGTCGCCGCCACCGAGAAGGCGTCGATGCACACGGCCCTCCTCCACATCCTGCACGCCCGGCAGAAACAGGCGGGCTTGCCGGCGCTGGTCGAGGAGATGCGCCGCGCCGCGACATGGCCCGGATGGAATGCGGAAGGCTGGCGTCGTGTCCTCGCAAGCCAACCGGCGCCCTACAATCCTTTTCAGCCCGGCGAACTCGCCGCCCTGATCGAGGCCGTCAAGCCGGCTTGACGGCAGGTGGGGCTCGGGCAGAATACCAGGTAACACCGGAGGCCGCCATGAGCCTGCTGATCCGCCACGCCAGGGTGCTGCAACCATGTTCCGGTCCGGCGCCGCGCGCGCTTCCCGACCAGGATGTCCTGATCGACGGGTCGCGGATCGCTTCGGTGCAGCCCTCGGGACCGGACCCGGCGCCGGCGGACGAAGTCCTCGACGCCCGAGGCCTGCTGCTCATGCCGGGCCTCATCAATTGTCACTCCCATGTGCCGATGGTGATCTTCCGCGGGCTGGCGGAGGACGTCTCGCTGGAAAAATGGTTCAACGAGTACATGTGGCCGCTGGAGAGCAACCTGCAGGAGGAGGACGTCTACTGGGGCATGCTGCTCGGCCTCGCGGAGATGATCGAGGCCGGCGTCACCTGCGTCGCGGACCACTACTTCTTCATGGACCGCGCCGCCGAGGCGGTGCGGCAGGCCGGCACCCGCGCGGCGCTCGGCTGGGCCGTGTTCGGCAGCCAGGGGATCGAGGCCCTCGACCGCACGGCGGAGTTCTGCCGGCGCTGGAACGGCGCGGCGGACGGCCGGATCACGACCTGGATGGCCCCGCACGCGCCGTACACCTGCGACGACGATTTCCTGCGCGCCGCGCGCGACCGGGCGGACGAACTCGGAATCGGTATTCACATTCATGTGGCGGAAACCCGCGATCAGACCGCGGCCCACGTGAAAAAGCGCGGCGTCACGCCCATCCGCCTGCTCGACGACCTCGGCCTGCTGCGCCTGCCGAGCCTCCTGGCCCACGCCGTCGGCGCGACGGAGGACGACATCCGGCTGCTGGCCGACCGCCTCGCCGCCGTCGCGCACTGCCCGAAGACCTATCTCAAGCTCGCGATGGGCATCGCCCCGGTCGTCGCGATGCGGAAGGCGGGCGTCACCGTCGGGCTCGGGACCGACGGCGCGGTGAGCAACAACACGCTGGACGTCTGGGAGAGCCTGCGCCTGATGGCCATGACCCAGAAAGAGGCCACGGGCGCGGCGGAGAACATGACCCTGGCGGAGTCGCTGGAGATCGCCACGCGCGGCAGCGCGAAGGCCGTCGGGCTCGGCGACCGGCTCGGCGCCGTGGAGCGGGGCTATCTCGCCGACCTCATCCTCGTGGACCTCGGCGGCGCGCATCACCAGCCCCTCCACAGCGTGCCCGCGAGCCTGGTCTACGCGGCGCGCGCCTCGGACGTGCAAACCGTGATCGTCAACGGCAAGGTGATCATGCGCAACCGCAAGCTGCTGACCCTCGACAAGGACGAGATCATCCGGCAGGTCAACCGCTCCCTGGAGCGCCTCTCCCGCCGCGTGCCCGCGAGCCGGATCCAGGTTTATGCGCCGTAAAGACCTCCCCCCGCGCGACTCGCACCCCGGGGCTTGTGACATGTTTTATAAAACATGTCACAGGTCATGCCGCCGAACGGCGGGGCCTCCGCCGCGGATAGGACGCGCGGCTCGCCCGGCCTGACGTCAGCTGAACCGCCGAAAAAGCCTGTACGAGGCTTCGGGAACAAACTAGGATTAACGTGTAACGCTTGGCCGCCAAACAGTAAGGAGGGCTCATGCCGAAAGTTCCAGCCCCGTTCGCCTCCATGAAGAAGGGCTTCGACTATGGACAAGCCGTGGCGGAGGCCCAGCGCTGCCTGCTCTGCCACGACGCGCCCTGCTCCAAGGGCTGCCCCGGCGGGACCGATCCCGCGACGTTCATCCGGAAGCTCCGGTTCCAGAACCTCACCGGCGCCGTCCGCACGATCAAGCAGAACAACATCCTCGGCGGCAGTTGCGGCGAACTGTGCCCCACGCCGCTGCTCTGCGAGAAGGAGTGCTCCGCCGCCGGGCTCGACCGCCCGATCCAGATCGGCAAGATCCAGCGCTTCCTCGTCGAGCATTCCTGGCAGATCGGATTCAACCCGCTCGAAAAGGGCCCGGCGCGCAAGGAGAAGATCGCCGTGGTCGGCTCGGGCCCGGCCGGCTTGAGCTGCGCCGCGGAACTGGCGAAGGCCGGCTTCCAAGTCACCGTCTTTGAAGCCCGCGCCAAGGCCGGCGGCGTGCTGCGCTACGGGGTGCCGTCCTATCGCTTCTCGCCGGACTTCATCGATCGCGAACTGAAGGATCTGACCTCTCTGGGCGTGAAGCTTCAGTGCAACAAGCCGGTCCGCGGCAAAGGCGCCCTGGAAGGATTGCTGAAAAAGGGCTTCGCCGCCGTGTTCCTCGCGCCCGGCTGCTGGGAACCGCTGCGGCTGAAGGTGAAGGCCAAGGTCCGGAAGGGAGTGCTGGCCTGGACGGAATTCCTGACGCCCCTCAAGGAGGGCAAGTTCGCCGCGCTCGGCAAGCAGGTCAAGGGCCGGCGCGTCGCGGTCATCGGCGGCGGCTCGGTAGCCATGGACTGCGCGGAATCCGCGATCAAGCTCGGCGCCAAGGACGTCTACCTGGTCTACCGCCGCTCGTACACCGAGATGCCCGCCGAGGAGGACGAAAAGCAGGCCGCCCTGCGGGAGGGCATGCATCTGCTGCTGCTGAACCAGCCGGTGGATTACTCGACCGACGCGAAGGGCCGGCTCCAAGCCGTCCGGCTGGTCCGCACGGAATTGAGCAAGCCCGACGCCTCCGGGCGCAGGAAGCCCGTCGAAGTCGCCGGTTCAAACTGGGAATTGCCAATCGACGTAGCGATCGAGGCCATCGGCGCGCAGCCGGCCCGGGACTCGATCGAGTGGTCGCGGTCCATGAAGCTGTCGGACGGCCACCTGGTCACGGTCAACCCGGACACCGGCGAGACGTCCATCCAGCGGGTCTTCGCGGGCGGCGACATCGTCCGCGGCCCCGCGCTGATCATCGAGGCCGTGCGGGACGGCAAGACCGCCGCCCAGGCCATCATCCAACGCTTCGCGAAGAAGGAGAACGCCCATGAGTAAGAAGGCCGATCTCTCCGTCGAGTTCCTCGGGTTCAAGATGAAGAACCCGTTCATGCTGTCGTCGTCTCCGGTCTCGAACAGCGCGGAGATGGTGGGGCGCGCGTTCGACGTCGGCTGGGGCGGCGTGGCGTATAAAACGGTGGTGTCGGACCGGATTCCGATCATCCACCCGTCGCCGCGCATGGCGGCGTACCGGCCGGCCGGCAAGCGGCAGATGGGCGTGCAGAACGTCGAGCAGACCTCCGACCGCGGCCTGAAGGCCAACCTGCTGGACATCCTGTACCTCAAGAAGCACTGGCCGGACCACCTGGTCATGGTCAGCATCATGGGGTTCTCCAACCAGGAATGGGCGGACCTGGCGAAGGCCTGCGCCGACGCGGGCGCGGACATGCTGGAGGTCAATGTCTCCTGCCCCCACATGACCGTCGAGGGCTCCGGCGCCAAGGTCGGCCAGTGCCAGGAACTGGTGGAGAAGTTCACGGCCACCTGCCGCAACTCCTGCTCGATCCCGATCGTCGCCAAGATGACCCCGAACATCACGGACATCACCGTGCCCGCGATGTACGCCAAGAAGGGCGGCGCGGACGGCATCGCGGCGATCAACTCCGTGGCCGGGCTTTCGGGGATCGGCGCGGACGACTGGGTGCCCAGCCCCAACGTGTTCGGCAAGGGCGCCGCGTGCGGGTTCACCGGCCCGGCGATCAAGCCGATCGGCCTGCGCTGCATCTCCGAGCTGGCCAAGTGCCCTGACCTGCAGCTGCCGCTCTCCGGCATCGGCGGCATCGAGACGTGGGTGGACGCGCTGGAGTACCTGCTCGTCGGCGCGACGACGATCCAGGTGACCACCGGCATCATCCATTACGGGCAGGGTATCGTGGAAAGCATGATCGAGGGCCTGTCCGACTACTTGACGATCAAAGGCATCAAGAGCGTGAAGGAGTTGATCGGCAAGGCCCTCCCCAACGTGCACGCCACGCACGACTTCAACCTCGCGCGGCAGGGCATCGCCCGGTACGACCTCGACCGCTGCGTCGGCTGCGGCCAGTGCTACACGGTCTGCAAGGACGCCGGCGGCTGGGCGCTGGACTGGGACGCGAAAAAGCGCCGCCCGGTCCTCGACGAGAAGAAGTGCTTGAGCTGCATGGTCTGCAGCTTCGCCTGCCCCGTCGACGGCCTGATCACCTTCAAGGAAATGCCCAAGTCGTACAAGCGCGCCGACACGGTGACGCTGGGCCGGGAACTCGAAGGCGAACTGAAGCAGTAGAGTTTTGCGGCAACGCTCGGCGCACTACTGCGGGGGGTGCCCATCAACGTCCTGTGCCGGCGAGGATTCGGCCCGCTTCTTAAGATCAATGGCGAATCGAATGCCGTTCCTTGCATTGGCCAGCCACAAATTCTGCCAGTAAGGCCCGACCTCCTCTAATACGCCCTTTAGAACCACGCAATCCCGGCCCGGATCCAGCGTGCGCAGCCACCGAACGTACTGGTTTTCAAGGGCCTCGGGTGGTTGTGCTTCATCCCACCAGACAAACAGGTCTTCGTACGGCAATTCCAAGGAGATTTCGGGCACACGATAAGTATTCGTTCCACACACCACCTCGTGAGAAACCATTAATCTGGCATCGGCTACGCTGATCGCGAAGCGATCAATGAGGGCTTCCACCGGACGCACGGAATAGCCATCCTCCCCGACTTCCCGAGCATGGCGATCCGCAAGATAATGCTGAACAATGCCGGCATCATCAACGGTTACATAATCAAGCATTTGCAGGTAAACATGGTCGCGCCCTGAAATGGGCATGCGCACTAACAATGGGATCTCCCACCCGAAACTACGCCGCACAACTCTCCCGTTTTTCAAGGAGATTACGGAAGAGGCCCCGTATCGCCTCACTGACTCCTCTACCGCTTTTTGAATGGCCTGATCGACAGGCAGAATCCCGTCCGGTTTTTGACGACTAAGAACAATAGACGAAGCCGCGCTTATTTCACGCCATAGCGCATTTGAATACGAAATTATACTCCTGCCTATTGGGCCATCGAACTGCTCATACCATACATCCGACGCATTAATGCTAGACTGATGCCTCTCAAGAACAAGAATGGCATCTTCGGGAATCCCACCCTCCAGGAGGCCGTCCTTCATATATAATTTCACAACCTCACCCGTTGACACGGTGCCCCTGTTTACTTCGATGACCTGATACACCACGCCGCCATCCAGCTTATCAACAAGAAGAGCACGCAGTACATTGACCCGATCCTCAGGAATATAGTCATACGAGACAGCGATCTGATTTGTTGGATCAACGCTGGCGATAGCCTGGCCTGTTAGCACCATTAACGCGATTATTGCTCGTGTCATTTTCCAACTCCGGTTGCCTGCTATTGTATTGGGGGCAGCCCAGCCTCCTTGCAGAATGGCTGACCTGTTCTTACCACGTCCGCCCGCAGTCGTCTCCACGCCTCTGAATCCTGCTTGTTTTCATCAATACATTTCAGTTCAGCCCGATAGGCCTCACACTCGCCGGCGGCGGAAGCGGTAATAGGATACCCGGCATGATAAGGTTCGCACAGGTAACATCGAGTCCGGCGCCCGTCGTCTACATGCGCCTGCTCATGCGCTTTCGCACACGTTTCGGCAATAGCCGCGGGCCATTCCGGTGGAAACTTGGCCGGATACACACAAGGGATCGGCTTTCCGTTATAGCACAGGACGTGTGCTAACGCATTAGATTGAGGCGGGAGGGCTTCGCATGGGTTAACTCCTTTTTCTGGGTTATCCGTGAGCATGCACCGCTGATTGAACTCGGTGACGCAGCAGCCTTTATTATTGGGATCATATACGTACTTTGCACAGCAGCATTGTTGAGTGGCATAGCTTTGTGGCTTCCCCCCGCAGCAGGCATACCAGTTGGGATCGATCGGCTCGCCTCCACAACAACGATAGTATGCGCCCAGCGGCGTCTGGTTGGTTACTTGAACTCCATCCGGCCGATTCGTTACGCTTCCCATGCCATCGCACACCTGACAAGGCTTATCGGGCACGGCCGTTCCGGCCGGCCTATTCGTTATTCCGCCGCTATCGTCGCACATCTTGCACGGCTGTCCTTCGATCGCGGTGCCAGCGGGCAAGGGGAAGCAGGCGCCCTGGCCGCTGTTGGCATGCTGATCCCAGTATTCGCACGCATTGGTGCAATTACCCGCTGACTTCCCGGCTATGGGCTGGTTGTCGCTTCCAGCATCGGACGGACCGATGACCGTAATTCTGCCGGGCTCGGGGACTGCCGGCCGCTCGGCGGTATGGATGGCAAAGTACAACCGTCCATCAGGCAGTTCGTGCCTGGTCATCGGCAAAGCCTCTTCCGCTTGCACTTGGGCGCCCATCGTCAGCAGGCACAGCACGCGCACCGTGACGAGCACGGCGCGTCTGTCGGTGGCACTGTGCGTCTTTCTTCTCGGATTTGTCAACACGACCCCCGCCCTCCTTTCACAACTTCTCCAGTGTCTCCCGGCTCCGCCCCATAATCCTGCGGAAATCTTCCATGACCCGCGCCACGCAATTCGTCTCGGTTACCAGCACATTGCTCTCATAGCCCTGCAACGTGCCGGAAAGGGTGAGATTCGAGCTGCCGACGAAGGCGGCCCGACCGTCCACGATGATGAGCTTCTTATGCAACACCCTCCGCTCTCGCAAGTAACGCACCTGGATCCCCGATCGCGCCAGTTCTTGGGCAAAGTTGTAACTGGCTTCCTTGATGCGGCTGCTTGTGCCCGCGCCCTGCTCCGCGATCAAGATGACTTCCACGCCCTGCTTCGCCTTGTCCTGGAGCACCTCGTAGACGTCCCGAATCGGGCTTGTCCGGCGGTAGTAGACGGTGATCCAGATCGAGGTCTGGGCCTGGCGCAATGCCTCCAGAAGCGATTGGCCAAATGCGCGGGTGGGAAGAACGCGGACGAATGTCCATTCGCCTTCGGTATGCCGCCGGGCCTGCTCGATGCCCAGCACCTGCGCGGCACGGGCGGCATCTTCATACAAAACGTACATAACGGCTTGAGAAGGGATTTGTCGCACCGGTTCGCTCGGCGCATCCGGCTGGAGGAGATACGATCCGCGGGATTCGCTCAAGACGCGGCCCTCCAGGATTTGTCCGTCACGAAGGTAGACCTGATCGGCGGCATGAACAGAGGTGCTAGCCCAGAGGGGCAGGGCGCAGATAGCCAACGCCATGCGGAGGCGGGTTCGGCGAACCCGCCCTACCTGTTGGAGAATCATGGCGCATCCTCCTCGAGGGTTCGGATGAGTTCGTCACGATCCGACCCGCTGACGCTGATCACCCGGCGAATCAGGGCCGCCTCCTGTTCCCACACAGCCCTGCTACGCATGTCGGAAAGAATCGGCCGACTGGAGAGATATTCGGCCAGGCGAATGTCCTGCTTCGGCAGGACCGCGAGTACGCTCGACTCGTAGACCCGTTCGCCCGAAAGAGCCCCCTTCGACCAGTTGTGCGAGCCGATCAGAACCTTGCACAAGTCCACCACCACGATTTTTTCGTGAAACGGCAGGGTCAGCAGACCCAGGCGCACGTCTATGCCCTGCCCTCGCAATTCCTCCGCCCATTCACTGTGCGTCTCGTAGAGCCGATCCTGCGGCGAAGAAGGGAAATACAGCAACAGCCGCACATACACACCTCGTGATGCGGCTTCCTGAAGCGACTGAAGGACATCCAACTTCAGCGATTCTTCATCCTCGGACGAGGAACGCGGAGGCAGGGCATAGAGGCTGATCAGGATGGACTGATGGGCAGTGCGGATGAGATCCAAGAGAACGGAGACAAACTGCTCGTCGGGCAAATACCGCGTCCACGCCTCGACGTCGAAGCCTGGGACATCCACATGCTGATACAGGTCACTCCAGTTAGTGCGCGCACCGGTGAGGGGCAGGCCCACCAAATAACCGGACGCATCCAGTGCAGCCTGCGTTTCCACCTTCGACCGCTCCAGGCTGACCGGCACAAAGGGATCGGCGACCTGGGCAATGGAGTCCAGCCAGGATCGGTAATATCGCGCCATGTCGGGGGAGTCGAAGCGGAGCATGTCCTCCACGTTCAATCCGATGGCCCCCTGGGTCCAGTTGGCCGAGCCGGTCCAGACGTGACGATCATCAATAACGGCCGTTTTCAGGTGCAGGCTTTCGCGATCCGAGCCGAAGACCCTCACCTCCACTCCGGCGGTCGCCAGTTGATGCAGGACGTTCAGGTTGCCCGGATCGAGCATCATGTGGTCCGCCAGCAGCCGCACCCGGCAACGCTTCTCGCGGGCGATCTCCTCCAGCGTGTCCACCAGCGCGGGCTCATTGATCAGGAAAAGAGCCAGGTCCACCCGGTTGGACGCGCGACGCAATTGGTCCTGAAGGGTCACGATCACCTCGGGCCGGGGCATGAAATGCGCGTCGACTTCATGGACGGTACGGAACAGATTGGGTCGGGGCGCGTCCACGCGATCCGGTGGAGTACGGGATGCGCCGCGCGACGGACGCGGGTAGTCCAGCCTCGGCGGGCGTATCGTTGTCTCGCTGGACTCCACGATGTCTTCAGCCGTCGCAATGAGCGATTCGAACTGCTCGCGATAATGACGCGCCAATGCTTCGCCCCGAATAATGAGGGTGTCCTCGAAATTGCCTCCGAAGGCCTGTTGGGTCCAATTGGCCGTGCCGGTAATGACCAGGCGATCGTCCATCGCCAGGCTTTTCAAGTGCATCTTGCCGCCGCCTGGCAATTGCACCAGGTAGACCGATATGCCGTATTGGGCCAGCTTCTCCAGGAGAGGCCGTTGGGCGGGCGCGCCCATGGTGATGTCCGTGATCAGGCGCACCGGGATTCTTTGCCGGCTGGCCAGGAAACACAGGGCATCCACCAGTTCGCCCTGATTGATGTAGAACATGGCGACGTCCACGCCCCGGCGGGCCGCTCGCAATTCGCGCAGGATCATGGGCAGCGCCTCTCCCCGGGGCGAGAACGCCACCTGCACCTCGCGCAATCCGGCCACGGGCGCCGCGGCGATTAAGGACGCCGAGCAAAGGAAAGCAGCCAGGCAACAAACGGCTACAAGGCCATTCGGCCGGCATTTCTTGCTACGAGAGAGAGAGAGAGAGAGAGAACATATCCACGTTCATTCATAAGCCATGCTTGAAGAGTTGGCCTCCGCACTTTTCCCTATGGCACAAGGTCATCTTGCTTGTCAATACCGGCGTATATCGTTTAAGCAAGTTGCCTCGGTAATCTTTCACATTGCCGCAGATCGCCAGCCAAGCCTAGCCCCAGCCAACGCGATTCAAGGGATGAGTATCCCCGCTATGGTGGCGGTCATGAAGGAGGCCAGCGAGCCGCCGACGAGCGCGTAGAGGCCCAGCTTCGCCAGGTCCCGCTTGCGGTTCGGGGCGATGGCGCCGATGCCGCCGATCTGGATGCCGATGGACAGGAAGTTCGAGAACCCGCAGAGCGCGTAGGTGGCGATCACGTAGGAGCGGTACGACAGCGCCCCCGGGTGCGCGGCGACGTGCTTCATCAAACTCGTGTAGGCCACAAATTCGTTCAGCACCGTTTTCTCGCCCATCAGCCGGCCGAGCACCTGGCAGTCCTTCCACGGCGCGCCCATGATCCAGGCCAGCGGCGCAAAGACCCATCCGAAGAGCCTCTCGAGCGTCACGCCCTCCGGCCCGAGCCAGCCGATCACGTGCTCGACGGCCCAGTTGGCCATCGCCAGCAGCGACATGAACGCCACCAGCATGGCCCCCACGTTGAAGGCCAGGTGCATGCCCATCGTGGCGCCGTTGGCGGCCGCCTCGATCACGTTGACGCTCGGATCCTTGTAGGCGATGGCGACCGTGCCGTGGGTTTTCGGGAGCCCGGTCTCCGGGATCATGATCTTCGCCATCACCAGGGCGGCCGGTGCGGACATGACGCTCGCGGCCAGCAGGTGGCCGGCGATGTCCGGGAAATAGCCCTTCAGCATGCCGACGTACGCGGCCATCACGCCGCCCGCCACGGTCGCCATGCCACCGACCATGACGCACATCAGCTCGGATTCGGTCATGTCCTTGATGTACGGCCGGACGAGCAGCGGGGCCTCGGTCTGGCCGACGAAGATGTTCGCCGAGGCGGAGAGCGTCTCCGCGCCGGAGGTCTGGCAGGTGACGAACATGATCCGCGCGAAGAACACCACCAGCTTCTGCATGACGCCCAGGTAGTAGAGCACGGAGATCAGGGACGAAAAGAAAACGATCGTGGTGAGGACCTGGAAGGCGAAGAAGAAGCCCATGGAGCCGGGCTGGCCGACGGGGATGGACAGCGCGTTGAAGACGAACTTGCCGCCCTCCTCCTGGAACGACAGGAGCTTGACGATGGCATCGTTCATGAAATTGAACAGCCAGCGCCCGGGCGGCGTCTTGAGAACCAGCAGGGCAAAGACCAGTTGCAGCGCCGTGCCCCACAGGATCGTGCGCCAGCGGACGCTCTTCCGGTGCTTGCAGAACAGCCAACCGATAAAGAGCAGGATGACGGTGCCGAACAGGCTGATGATCTGGTGGAGGTCCATGGGGCTTTACTCCTTGGCGCGGGCCGGCCGGCACAGGAGGAGATACAGGATAAAAGCCACGGCAAACCCGACGAACCAAGCATAGCTGTAGAGCCGGTGCGCCGCGGCTGCAAGCCTGGAGGTCGTGTCATCCAGCACCCGGATCTCCGCGAGGAACCCCGGCAAGTTGACCAGGATGGCGACCGCCAGCGCGACCATGGCGGCCGGATTGAAGCCGGCGCGATAACGATACCGGTCGCCCACGCCGTACAGGGCGCCAAGGTCCAGCCGCATCCGGCGCACAAGGTAGTAGTCCGCGATCAGGATGCCGGCGATGGGCCCCAGCAGGCCGGAATAGCCGACCAGCCACGTGAAGATGTATCCGCCCGGCGTCTCCAGCAGTTTCCACGGCATGATCACCACCCCGATCACACAGGTCAGGATGGCGCCGAGGCGGAAGGAGATCCGACGCGGCCAGAGGTTGGAGAGGCTGTTGGCCGGGGCGACCACGTTGGCCGCCAGGTTCGTGGTCAGCGTCGCGATCCAGAGGGCGACCATCGACAGGATGACCAGGGCCGGGCTCTTGAACTCCGCCAACAGTTGGACGGGGTCCCATATCTCCCGCCCGAAGATGACCACGGTCGCCGAGGTCACGGCCACGCCGATGAAGGAGTAGAGGGGCATCGTGGTGTTCAGGCCCAGCGCCTGGCCGACGACCTGGTCCCGCTGGCTTTTCGCGTAGCGCGTGAAATCCGGGATATTGAGCGACAGCGTGGCCCAGTAGCCAACCATGCCGGTCAGCGCCGGGAAGAAATATTCCCAGAAATCCGCGGAGGTTTTGAACGCGGACGGCTTGCCGAGCATCGGCCCGAACCCCTGCGCGCGCACCAGCGCCCAGGCCAGCAGCGCCAGGCCGATCAGCAACAGGAAGGGCGCGGCGATTTTTTCCAACCACCGGATGGATTCGATGCCCCGGATGACGATGGCCAGGTTCGCCGCCCAGAAGATCAGGAACCCGAGCCAGGCGCCCACCGGCTGAATCCCCAGGATGCCGAGATCGAGGACCGGCAGGTGGCGCCAGCCTTCGAACACCGCGGAAAGAATCTGATGCGTCGCCGCCCCGCCGATCCACGCCTGGATGCCGAACCACCCGCAGCCGACGATGGCGCGAAGCACGCAGGGGACATGGGTTCCCTGGAGGCCGAAAGAAGCGCGGGCAAAAACCGGGAAGGGAATGCCGTACTTCGTGCCGGCATGCGCGTTGAGCACCATGGGGATCAAGACAATGACGTTGCCCAGGAAGATCGTGAGAACGGCCTGCCACCAGTTCATGCCGCCCGCGATCAGGCTGGAGGCGAGCATGTACGTGGGGATGCAGACGGCCATGCCGACCCAGAGCGCGGCGATGTCCCACCGGTTCCACTTCCGGTCCGCGAGGCGGACCGGCGCCATGTCCCGGCTCGCCAGCGGGCCGGTCAGCTCGCCGTCCCACTCGTGGATCCCGTTGATTTCGCGTTCCATGGGAACCCCTCACCGCGCGCGCTGTCGCCCGCCGCGCCCTTTCCGCCGGCAGAGCGGCGGGACTACAGACCCTGTAGCTCCGGCGCTCTGTCGCCGGAGGTTCATGTGGTCTTGAGCAGCGAATCCGGGTATTCCAGCGCCTTGTCCAGGATGGCCACGGCCTCGTCGATCTGCTCCGGCGTGATGATCAGGGGCGGCGCGAGGAAGATATAGTCCCACTTGGCGAACGCCCAGAGGCCCATCTCCAGGATTCGCTTGGTGAACTCGCCCATCACGTTTCGCTTCGCGTCGGCATAGCCGGCCAGCGGCTCCCGGGTCTTGCGGTCGGACACCAGCTCCAGGCAGGCCCAGAGCCCCTTGCAGCGCACGTCGCCGATCGAGGGATGCCGCTCGTAGAGCGTCCAGAGTTTGTTGTTGAGGTAATCGCCGTTGATCCGCGATTTCTCGATCAGCCCCTCGCTCTTATACACTTCCAGGTTCGCCACGCCCGCCGCGCAGCCGAGGGCATGCCCGTAGTAGGTAAGGCCGCTGATGAATGGTTTCTCCTTGAAAAAGTCCCAGACCTTCTTGCTCCAGATCATCACGCCCAACTGAACGTAGCCCGAGGTCAGGCCCTTCGCCGCCGTGATGATGTCCGGCACGATCCCGAAGTGCTCGCAGCCGAACCACGTTCCCGAGCGGCCCCACCCCGCCATGACCTCGTCCATGACCAGCAGGATGCCGTTCTCGTCGCAAATCTGCCGCACCCCCTTCATGAACTCCACCGGCGGGATGATGATGCCGTTGGTGCCGACGATCGGCTCCATGAAGATGCCCGCGATCGTCTTGGGCCCCTCGAGCATGATCTGCGTCTTGAGGGTCTCCAGACACTGGATCTTGCAGGTCTTCTCATCTTTATAGCCGAACGGGCAGCGGTAGCAGTACGGCCCGAAGAACTTGCCCGCGCCGGGGATGCCCGGCTCGCACGGGATGCGCCGCGGGTCGCCGGTCAGCGTGATGGCGCCCGACGTCGCCCCGTGGTAGCCGCGCCAGTTGGAGTAGATTTTCTGCCGGCCGGTGTACCACCGCACGGCCTTGATCGCATTCTCCACCGCCTCCGCGCCGGCATTCGTGAAGAAAACGTAGTCCAAGTCGCCCGGCGTCACCTCGGAGATCATCTTCGCCAGCCGGGCCTTGGGCTCGGTGGTGAACGTCGAGGCCACGTAGCACAGCTTGTCCATCTGCGCCTTCATGGCGTCGAGGACATGCTTGTTGCCGTGGCCGATGTTGATGTTCAGCAGGCCGGAGCAGAAATCAATGTACCGCTTGCCCTCGGCGTCGTACATGTGGATGCCCTCGGCGCGCTCCATGAGGATGGGCTTGTACCAGCCCTGGGTCTTCCACGGGTAGATCACGTGCTCGGCGTCCCACTGCTTGATCTCGGCGATTTTTTCTTTGTTCATCGTTTCTCCCACCTAAACAAAATGCCAACTCCTTCCGCCGACAGAGCGGCGGAACTACAGGTGTTGTAGCTCCGGCGCTCCGCCGCCGGAGACCCCGGGGCGCGCCTGGTTACATCATTTTCCCCGACGGCCCGCGGGCGATGAACCGGCCGGCGCCCTGCTCGCCCACGTACTGGCCATCCCGCACGGCGAATTTGCCGCGCAGCAGGACGGATTCCGGCTGGCCCTTCAGTTCCAGCCCCTCGTACGCGCTGTAATCCACGTTGTGCTTCGTCGTCTTCGCGGACACCACGCCCTTGGCCTCCGGATCGAAGATGACCACGTCGGCGTCCGAGCCGACCGCCAACGTGCCCTTCCGGGGATACATGCCGAAGATCTTCGCCGGCGCCGTGGCCACAACGTCCACGAACCGCGTCAGGCTCATCCGCCCCTGCCCCACGCCGTAGGTGTAGAGCAGGTTGAACCGGTCGCCGACGGACGGGATGCCGTTCGGGATCTTCGCGAAGCTCTCGCGGCCCATTTCCTTTTGTCCCTTGAAGTTGAACGAGCAGTGGTCCGTGGCCACGGTCTTGATGAAGCCCCGGCTCAACCCATCCCACATCTTCTCCAGGTGGTCCGCCGGGCGCAGCGGCGGCGACATGACCCACTTCGCGCCCTCGAAGTTCGGCTTGTAGTACAGGTCACTCGACAGCAGGAGGTACTGTGGACAGGTCTCCGCGATGACCGGGTAGCCGCGCGAAACCGCCTCCTTGACCTTCTCCAGGCCGTCCGCGCTCGACAGGTGCACGATATAGATCGTCTGCTCCGCGAACCGGGCAAGCTCGATGATCCGGTGCACGGCCTCTTCCTCGGCAATCGCCGGGTGCGCGAGCCAGTGGTATTCGGGCGTCTGCTTGCCCTCGGCGATGAAGCGCCGGGAGAGGGTGTCGATCATGTCGCCGTTCTCGGCGTGGACCATGGAGAGCCCGCCGTTCCGGCCGACGGTGTTCATGATGCCGATGATCTGCCCGTCGTCGATCTGCAGCGCCCCCTTGTAGGCCATGAAGAACTTGAACGACGAGACGCCCTGCTTAATGACCGCCGGGATCTCCGCCGCAACCGCGGGGGTGTAATCGACGATGCCCATGTGAAAGCCGAAGTCCGCCGCGGATTTCTTCGCCTTCTCGTGCCAGGCGGCCAGCGAGTCGGCCAGCGGCTTGCCCCTGGCCTGCATGCAGAAATCGATGAAGGTGGTGGTCCCGCCGCACAGCGCCGCGACGGGGCCGGTCTTGAAGTCGTCCGCGCTGACCGTGCCCATGAACGGCAGCTCGAAGTGCGTGTGGACATCCACGCCGCCGGGGAACAGGTAGCGCCCCCTGGCCTGGATCACCGTGTCGCCGGCCTTCGCGGGGAGGTCCCGGCCGAGTTCCACGATCTGCTCGCCGTCGATCCGCAGGTCCGCCGCAACGATGTCACCCGCGGTCACGATCGTTCCGCCCTTGATCACGATGCTCATGGGTTGCCCTCCGTTTGCTTCGCTTTCCCGAACACCGGCCTCTTCTACGGCAGCAGTTTCGTCATATCCCCGTAGGTTTCCGGCCGGCGGTCGCGGAAGAACTGCCACTTGTCGCGGATCTCCCGGATCTGGTCGAGGTCCAGGTCGGCGACGACCAGCTCATCCTTGTCCTCGCTGCCGACCGACAGCATCTCCCCGCGCGGGTTCACGAAGTAGCTGGAGCCGTAGAAGTGGCCCAGGTTCCACGGCCGCTCGGTGCCCACGCGGTTGTTGCAGCCCATGAAGATGCCGTTGGCCACGGCGTGCGCGGGCTGCTCGAGTTTCCAGAGGTACTGCGAGATGCCCGCGACGGTGGCCGAGGGATTGAACACGAGTTCCGCGCCGTTGAGCGCCAGCAGCCGCGCGCCCTCGGGGAAGTGGCGGTCGTAACAGATGTAGACCCCGACGTTCGCGTAGCGCGTCTGGAAGGTCGGGTAGCCCAGGTTGCCCGGCTTGAAGTAATATTTTTCCCAGAAGCCGCCGACCTGCGGGATGTGGTTCTTGCGGTACTTGCCCAGGTATTTCCCGTCGGCGTCGATCACAGCGGCGGTGTTGTAATAGACGCCGGTCATGGCCTCCTCGTAGATCGGGACCACGATCACCATCTCGTACTTTTCCGCGTATTCCTGCATCAGGGACACCGTGGGGCCATTCGGAATCCGCTCGGCCGTCCGGAACCACTTGGGGTCCTGCGACGGACAGAAGTACGGCGTGGTAAAGATCTCCTGCAGGCCGAGGATCCGCACCCCCTTCTTCCCCGCCTCGTCGATGAGCGGCAGATGCTTCTTCAGCATCGCGTCCTTGATTTCCTCGATGGTCCCCTCGCCCTCGTGGACGGGGAGCGAGCACTGGATCAGACCGGCTTTGACGATGCGCGCCATGGTGGGTCTCCTGTTCACATTCCGCGTACGGGCATGCGGTTCTCCTGTCGCTCCATGATCGGGAAAAACACCGGAATGTAAAGGGATTTCCGACGGCTTTTCCGCCGGCTTTTGGGATTGTGAAACGGCGGCCCCGGTGCTACTCGTTGTGCCTGCATCCACGAAAGGACGAGCCATGAGATACTCCGACTTGAGCAACTTCATCGGCGGGAAACCCAGCAATCCCAACGTGCCGCGGATGGAGCGGTACAGCCCGGTGGACGGGGAACTGCTCTCCACCCTGCCCCTCTCCGACGCCGCGGAGCTGGACAAGGCGGTCCAGGCCGCGAAGAAGGCCTTCGCCGACTGGTCGCAGTGGACGATCAAGGAGCGCGCGGGCATCTTTTTCAAGTACTACGGCCTGCTTCGGGAGCACGCGGCGGAGCACGCGGATCTGTTCTACCACGAGATGGGCAAGGATCCGAAGGAAACGCCCCTCGAGGTGGCCAAAAGCCTCGAGCTGACGGAGTTCGCCTGCGCCATGCCCGAGGTCTGCACCGGCGACTTCGAGGTCGTCAGCCGCGGCGTGGAGTGCCACGAAGAGAAGGTGCCGCTGGGGGTCGTCGCGTCCATCACGCCGTTCAACTTCCCGCACATGGTGCCCCACTGGACCATGCCCAACGCCCTCGTGCTCGGCAACACGATGGTCATGAAGCCGTCCCGCGAGGCCCCGCTGACCGTCCTGAAGATCGCCGAGTTGCTGAAGGAAGCCGGCCTGCCGGACGGCGTCTTCAACGTCGTATGCGGCGGGCGCGAGGTGGTCAACGCCATCGTCGATCATCCCGACATCGAGGCCATTTCCTTCGTCGGCTCGACGAAGGTCGCCCGGATGGTCTACACCCGGGGGTGCGCGAACCACAAGCGTGTCCTGGCCCTGGGCAGCGCGAACAACCACCTGATCCTGCTGCCCGACGCCCACCCGGAGGGCGCGGCGACGAACATCGCGGCTTCCTACCTCGGCTGCGCGGGGCAGCGTTGCATGTCGGCCTGCGTCCTGGTCGCCGTCGGCGAGGTGGATCACATCATCGCCAAGCTGGTGGAGGAGTCGAAGAAGTACATCCCGGGCGTGAACATGAGCGCCATCGTCAATCCCGAGGCCAAGACCAGCATCACCGGCTACATCGACCGCGCCGAAAAGGAGGGCTTCAAGATTCTTCTGGATGGACGGAACTGCGCGGCGCCGAAGGGCAAGGAGAAAGGCAACTACCTGGGCCCGACGATCATCGAGGCCCGGGCCGGCTCGGAGATCGCGGTGGAGGAGAACTTCGGCCCGATCCTGACCATCGTCCGGGTCAAGACGCTGGACGAGGCGATCGAGGTGGCGAACTCCTCGCCCTACGGCAACGGCGGCTCGGTCTTCACGCAGAGCGGGCGCGCGGCGGAGCTGGTCTGCCGCCGGCTCCAGGTCGGCATGGTCGGCGTCAACGTCGGGGTCCCCGTGCCGCGCGAGCCGTTCTCGTTCGGCGGCTGGAAGGACTCCATCACCGGCGGCGGCGATATCACCGGCAAAAGCTCCATCGGTTTCTGGACCAAGCTGAAGAAGATATCGGTGAAGTGGAATCCCGATAAGCCCGTCAACTGGATGGCATAACGGCGCCCATCCCGGGTTGTCCTTCTCGGGCCCGGGCGGGCGCTTCGAGCGGGCCAGATGAGCCCTGACCACACAGATCCCGCGGATCCGCCGGTCAGCCGCGTGGACCTGCCGCCGGAGCCCCTGCGGACGCTGAAGACGGACACGCTGCTTTCGGGCGTGTCCGCCGCGATCCAGGTCAAGAGCCGGGTTTTGAGCCGGCCCGGCCAGCCGCCGGAATCCGCCTGCGATTTCGAGCTGATCGACCGGGTCGGCCAGGGGGGCATGGGCGAGGTCTTCAGCGCCCGGCAGGTCTCCATGGACCGCGTGGTCGCGGTCAAGCTGCTCAAGCCCGACCTGCAACGCAACGAATCCGCGCGCCTCCTGTTCCTCTCCGAGGCCACGATCACGGGGAAACTGGACCACCCCAACATCATCCCCGTCCACGAACTGGGCCGCGCCGGCGACGGGACGCTGTTCTACGCGATGAAGTACGCGCGCGGCGTCTTCTGGCACCAGGTCATCCGGCAGAAAACCCTGGCGGAGAACCTGGACATCCTGCTCCGCGTGGCGGATGCCATCGCCTTTGCCCACGCGCATTTCATCGTGCACCGGGACATCAAGCCGCAGAACATCCTGGTGGGCGATTTCGGCGAGGTGCTGGTCATGGACTGGGGCGTGGCCCTGTCCGTGCGGCCGGGCGCGAACCAGGTCGAGACGGGAACCCGCGACGCCCGGTGCGGGACGCCCGCCTACATGGCCCCGGAGATGGCCCAGGGCCTCCGGGAACGCGTCTGCGCGGCCAGCGACATCTACCTCCTCGGCGCGGTGCTCTACGAAATCATCGCGGGCCAGCCGCCCCACGCGGGCAAGGACCTCGGCACGGCGCTGAAAAACGCGGAGCGCAACCGGTTCGCCCCCCTGCCCCGCCAGGACGAACTGGCCCGGATCGCCCTCAAGGCCCTGGAGACGGAACCGGCGGACCGGTATGCCTCGGTCAAGGATTTCCAGGCCGCCCTGCTCGCGTTCCGGGAGCATCAGGAGAGCGCGAACCTGGTCGAATCCGCGGACCAGCGGCTGGAGGCGGCGCAGACGTCCCGCGACTACGGGGACTACCACGAAGCCCTGTTCGGCTATCGGCAGGCCCTGCGCATCTGGCCCGACAACTCCGCCGCCCGGACCGGATTAAAAGAGGCTACCCGGCAGTACGCCCGGGCCGCGGTCGCGCGGGGCGACTTGGAGTTGGCCCTGACTTTGCTCGACGAGAACGACGAGAAACAGCGCGAAACGGCCCGGGACATCGAGCAGCAACTGAAGACGCGCCATCTGCACGCGGCCCGGGAACGGGCGCTGCGCCGGGCCCTGGCCACGCTGGGCAGCGGGGCGCTCGTCATGTTCCTCCTGGGGGCTTTCTGGATCAACCGCGAGCGGCTGCGCGCGCAACGCGGCGAGCAGCGGGCCGAGACCGCCCTGCTGGAGTCGCGGCAGCAGCTCTCGAAATCCCTCGAGGCCGCCGCGGGTAACGCCATGGAGAAAGAGAGGAACGCGGAGGCGCTGGCCCTGCTGGCCGCCTCGCTGCGCCAGGACCCGTCCAACCTCGTCGCCGCGGCGCGAGCGCTCGATCTGTTGAACCGGCTGAACTGGGCCTTGCCGGTCCGGGCCCCATCGCGTGCCGCCCTTCCCGATCGCCGCGTCTTTCCCGCCGTCCCGCCCGAGTCCTATCCCAAGCGGACCGTCCTCGTGAAGCAAGTGGGTCAGCGAGACGTCTTGCTCCAGGTGGCGGACACCAACCGGGTGCCCCTGGATGAGCCCGCCATCGGCCCGGTGGAATCCCGCCATACCGCCCCGCGGGAAGCCACCATCAGCCCGGACGGCCGCTTCGTGGCTTTCGGCTCGGGCGCGCGACGACTCCATCTCTTCGACCGGTACACTGGCAAGGAAATCCGCCCGGCGGTTCCGCATTACCCCCTCTGGTCCGAGACGTTCTGTTTTTCCCCGGATGCGCGGTGCCTGCTGCGGGCCAACGCCCTGGGTACGGTCACGTTTTCGGCCGTGGAGGACACCCATACCGTCCGACAGGATCTTCACATGGGTCCCGACCTGGCCGCAGCGGCTTTCCTGGAGGACCGCCGCCGGCTCGCCGTGGCCACCGACAAGCAGTTGCGCGCGCACATCGTGGAACTCCGTCCAGGCCAGGCCCGCGCCCGGGTGTTCGACGCGGGTTCGTGGATCAACGAGGGCTGTCTTTCCCCGGATGGCCTGCGCCTCGGCCTGACCACCCGCGCGGCACAAACCCTGGTCTGGTCGCTCGCCACGGACGCACTCGAAGACCTGCCGATCCGGCATGAACGCTCCGCGTGGGCCCTGACGTTTTCACCCGACGGGCGCCGCCTCGCGCTCGGGTCACGGGAGGGCGAGTTGATGCTCTGGGACCTGGAGGCGCGGCAGGAACTCGGCTACCTCCCGCCCGCCAACGTGCCCATCTCTCATCTCGTGTACGATCCCCGCGGCGGCTTCCTTTACTCGGCCGACCATGACCGGGTGCGAAAATGGGCGGCGGACAGCCTGGCCCTTGTGGATTCCGTCACCGCGTCCCAGCCCATCAAAAGCCTGGCCGTCAGCCCGGACGGCCAATGGCTGCTGGTGGGGTGCATCCAGGGGGCCTGGCTCTACTCGACGAAAACGATGCAGGCGAAGCCCCGGCCCCTCCTCTCGGCATCCGGCTGGGTGCGCGCCGTGGACTTCAGCCCGGACGGCCGCCTCATGCTGGCCGCCGGCGCACACCGCTGCGCCGTGTTCGAGGTGGAGACCGGCGAGCGGCTGGCCGAGGTCGGCGGCCATCCGGATTCGATCTGGCGGGCGCGCTTCAATCCCGACAGCGGTTCCTTCGCGACGGTTTCGTATGACGGATCGCTGCGCTTGTGGGGCGCGGACGGGCAATCCCTGTCGCCCCTGCTCATGATTCCCCTGACGCATCTCCAGGGTTCCGAGACCCTGGCCTATTCCCCCGACGGCCGCTGGGTCGCGGCCGGCGCAGGCGACGGGACGGTCCGGATCTGGAGCGCCCACACGGGGCGGGAAGCCATGGGCCCCTTCCGATTCGGCGACCGCTCGCTCACCGTCGTGGAATTCTCCCCCGACGGCCGCCAATTGCTCGCGGCCTCCACCGACGGGCGCGCCTGGCTGCAGCCGCTGGCGCCCGTTTCGAGCCCGCCGTCCTGGCTGCCCGACTTGGCCGAGGCCGTGGGCGGCCTGCGCCTGGAGGAATCCGCCTATTCCAGCCCGCGCTGGCCGAAACGCGCGGCGCTCCTGGCCGCGATGCAACGCATGATCGAAGCCCGGGCGGAACCCGATGACGCCGATCTCTGGCTGCGCTGGTTCCTGGCGGATCGCGGTGAGCGGACGATCAATCCGTGGTCAACGGTCACCGTACGCGAACAGGTGGACCGGCTCCTGCTTTCCCATCAGCGCGAAGACGTCGAGCAAGCGCTCGACATGGATCCCAACAATCCAACCTGCTACCGGCGGCTGGCAGAGCTCGTGCGCCCGGCGGACGCCCGCCGGGCGGATTTCCTCG
Source organism: Kiritimatiellia bacterium (assembly GCA_018001225.1). Taxonomy (NCBI): domain Bacteria; kingdom Pseudomonadati; phylum Kiritimatiellota; class Kiritimatiellia; species Kiritimatiellia bacterium. Next base: position 124,089 of record JAGNIJ010000003.1, read on the forward strand.
AGGCCCTGGCCCGGCAGTTGGAGGCAGGGGCAAAACAGCCGATGTAGCAGGGCGCCTCGTAGAGGCGCCACCTCGTGTTTGGCCCTTTTCTTATCCTGTCAGTGCGTACAGGACGGCAGATTCGAGTCGAGGGAGGGGTTTTTTCGACTTCTGGGTAGGGGGTGATGTGTGCACGAAGTCACATAAACCCGGTCGAA